>JBCCRV010000098.1:0-14834 GCA_039201085.1 Myxococcota bacterium
AGAACGGCCTGGAGGAAGATCAGAACCGCCAGGTTCGCCAGGTTTTCAATCTGAAAGAGCTCCACGGCGCGGAGCATGCGACTCCCCCGTCAGTGGGACAACCGGCCGGCGCTGGACCGCCGCCTGACAAGTGGGCACGCCGTGTCGACGGCGGCCGAATCCAAGCTACACCTGGGTGCCATGTTTTGCCGCAGCACCCTGCTTATTGCTTTTGCCATTCACGCCATCGCCTGCGGTGGCTCGAGCCGAACGCCGGCCCCAGACAGCGGCCCCGAAGGCGGCTCGCAAGATCAGCGCTTGGCCCGGGACATGGCCGACCAATCGGCGCCCGACGGCGCGACGGACGCTTCTGTACGGCCCGCGGACCCCAGCTTTTTCGCCTTCGACGGCGACCCCTTCGCGACCCAGCCGGACCGTAGCGAAGGCATCGTCAGCGTGGGCACAATCGACGAGGTCTTGGAGGGCGGCGCCATTCGTGGCGCGTGCGACGCGTACTTTGGCGGGGTCGACACGTCGCGCCGAGCGATGCTTCGCTGCGGCAAGGAGATGTTCTTCTACGATCCGCTGGGCACGCCGGGCATTCCTGCAGCCATCTTGGAGTTCGTGCTTGAAGAGTTCGCCGACGAAGTCGGTGATGGCTTCTCCAACTACGGCATGATTGCCGATCCCACGACGCCGAACCGCCTTCCGCTCGGGTTGGCGCCGTCGACGCCGCTGCCCGGTGACATCGCGAACCACGCCTACACCTGCGCGAGCTGCCACTTCGCGCAGCTTCCCGACGGCCGATACGCCGTGGGCGCGCCGAACTTGAGCTACGAGTACGGGCTGCAGAACCTGTCGATCTTCATTCCCGTATCCTTCGCCACACCTGGCGCGTCGACGGACACTCATCACCCAGAAGCCGTTCGGCGTCTACAGCCTCTGCTGGAGCACATCGAAACGGACAGCGGCTTTCAGCTTCGTGCCCTTGGCGCACTGGCGCCGCTGCTCGGTGATCTCATCGGCGGTACGCTCGCCAACCCCATGCTCACGACGGCGACGGAAGGCATCTACGCGAGCTGGGAGCCAGGTACGATGGACTTTCTCATCGCGCCCCTACCCATCGACGACGAAGTGCATACGATCAGCAAGATAAGCGCGCTTTGGGGTATTCCAACGGAGGGTGAGTTTCAGGCGCGGGGCATGGAAGCGGCGCAGCTCGGCTACACGGGCAACACCCTTTCGCTCTTCAACTTCGTGCGCGGCTTCATCGACTTAGGTGGCGGCGACCTCTCGGCGTTTCCGGACGAAAGGCTCGAGCCGCTGGTTGAGTACATCTACTCGCTGCGCGCGCCGCAAGGTCCGACGCAGGATGCCTCGCAGGTGGCGCAGGGTACGACGCTATTCGAGGACGCGGGATGCGCCGAATGCCATTCGGGCCCGCGAGGAAGCGGCCTCGAGCTGTACACGTACGAAGCCATTGGCACGGACGACGCGCTCCGACGCTGGCTCGATCACGACGTCAACGGCGAGCCCTGTTGCGGAATCACGCCTCAGCCCGGCGACCGGGTCACGAACGCGATCAAGTCGCCGCGGCTTACGGGGGTGTGGGCCTTCGAGCGGCTGCTCCACAACGGCAGCGTCGTAGGGCTAGAAACGCTCTTCTGTTTGGATGGCGCGCGTAACCGCATTCCACAAGTTCCCTACTCGGACCGCGGCCATGATTTTACGTGCGACGAGCGGCTTAGTACGGAAGACCGGGAAGCACTCATCGCGTTCCTCCGCTCGATCTGATTATCCCGCCAACCGCACGCCGCCTTCCCCCTCGCCCTTGCCCTTGCCCTTGCCCTGTACCGTTTAAGAGCCGGTTGCGGCAGCGGTGTGCGGCTGGCGGTTAGCCGCTGGCGGTACGCGGTCGGTGGTTACCCGCCGCGCACGCACGGCTCTGCGATTCGTGATGCTCGTCCCCCGAACGCACGTGCATCCCGACGACCAACACTTCAGCCCCGGAGCCAACCGCAAGAACACGACCTGCCGTATTTTCGGCGAACCGCCTACCGCAGACGCGTTTCCGCAGCTACAGCCGTGTCTCCGGCTGATCCAAGCCTTCCGGTTCGAACTCGGGATCGAGCGCGAGAATGATCTTGTCGATCTCCAGACCGTCCTCGCGCATGCCCAGCTCGATGGTGTGCACGCCGGGGGTGTCGATCTGCAGCCAGACGTTGGCGTCGCGCACGCTCACTTCGTCCGTCCCGCTCACGCCCGTGTGCTGGCGTCCGCCGCGACGGGTCTGGGTCCAGCGCCAGCCGTTGCGAAACTGAAGGCGCATCGATGACGGATCGATCAAGTCGTTCTCGGGCCATTCACCGTCGAGGCCGACGTGAAGACCGTTCGCTGCGGGACCTTGGCCGTGCGCGTGGGCCCACACGTAGTAGCGACCGGTCTGGGTGAAGTTCACGCGGTAGATCAGGGTGGGCGCCTGGTCCGGGTTGTTTACGACGCCAATGCGTCCACCCGTGTTTGCTTCGTCGTCCGTGCGGCGTCGGTCGGGCAGCGCTTCCAGGTAGATGCCCCCGCTGGCCTCCGAAGGGTCTCGGTCGTCGCCGTCGCAGGTCGGGTATTCGTTGCAGTCCGGCGTGTTGTCGCGTGAGCACTCGGTGTTCGTGACGCACTCCACGTCGGGCGGTGGCGCGCCCGCTTCGAAGGCGTACCAACGCGTGGCTTCGTCGCGGATCTGTTCGAAGAAGTGTTCCGCTTCAAAGACGACGAGGCCTTCGACTTCCTGGAATTCGGCGTCACCAACCGGTCCCATCTCCGGCGGGGTCGACGTGTCTTCGGGGTCCGTATCCCCGGGGTCCGTATCCCCGGGGCCCGTGTCTTCCGGCCCGGTTTCCGGGACGCCATCGTCCGAGGGCGAAGTGTCCTCGCGCACGGCCATGTCGTCCGCGCCCATCTCTTCCACGCCCGTTTCCGATGTGCTGCCGTCCGGTGAGCTGGAATCGTCGCCGCAGGCAAGGGCCGTGATGAGAGAGAGGGAAAGGAGATAGCGCGCGCTCATGGCTGAATCTTACCAGCGCGATCCCGCGGAGACTTCAAAAGTTCAGCCGCTCAACACTTTTACCGGTTCGTCACACTCAGTTGGGTGAGGCGGCTCTGGACCAACGTAGCGAGCAGAGGGGCGAAGAATCTTTCCCGCCTCCGCCTGCTCAAGGACGTGCGCACCCCAGCCGACGCTTCGGCTTGCGGCGAAGGTCGGCGTGAACATCGATTGCGGAAGCCCGGCGAGATGAAGCACGACCGCGGCGTAGTACTCGACGTTCGTCACGATCGTGGCGCCCGGCTTGGCGTCGCGCAGCACGCCGAGAATTCGCCCTTCGATCGCTTCGGCGCGCTCCACGAGCTCGCCGCCAAGTTCGAGCGCCGTTTCTTTCAGCAGCGCCGAGCGTGGGTCACCGCTGCGGTAGACGGCGTGGCCGAAGCCCATCAGCCTCTGGCCGTTTCGAAGGGCGCTTGTCGCCCAGTCCTCGGCGCGACTTGGCTCCCCGATCGATCGAAGCATGTCCAGGACGCGGCTGGGGGCGCCCCCGTGCAGCGGGCCGGAGAGCGCGCCGAGGGCGGCGGCGTACGCTGAACCGACGCTCGCACCGGTACTGACCACCACGCGTGCCGCAAAGGTGGAGGCGTTGAACCCGTGGTCGAGCGTGAGCAACATGTAGCGCTCCACCGCGCGCACCAGTGAAGCGCTTGGCTCATCGCCTCGCACCATGCGAAGGAAGTCGCGAACGTGACCGGCGTCACTGGAAGGAACCGGTTGGTGCCCATCGCGGATGCGATGCAGTGCCGCGGCCGCAGCGGCAATGCCGCCGATCGTTCGCAGCACATCGCCGCGTCGCTCATCCGGGGTGAGGTCGATGGTGGCGCGCTCCTCCGTCAGCATCGGCAGCACCATGCGCAGGGCCGCAAGGAGAGGCCGGTCGTGCGCCGCTTGCAAGACCGCGAAAACCTCCGCCGGCAGCCTGCGACCGCTTGCGATCGCCCCCGCGATGGGCGCGCGCTGGTCGGTGCCGTCGATGAGCAGCGCGGCGCCGTCGGCGAAGGTCGCATTCTTGGCGAAGGCGGGAGCGGGCCGATCGCGGTAGTGAAAGAAGCCTTCGTCGCCGCGAACGCTTCCAATGTGTGTATCGGCGACGATGAGGCCCTTAAGTCCCGGGGGCGCGACGAGGGCGGCGGGGGCCGGGGCAGCGGGGGGCACAGGGGCGGCGCGTTCGCTCATGGGGCGAACATACGTGGCGGAGCTCGCTCGCCCAGTGTACATTGATCAACGTTGATTGTAATCAATACACGCTCATGAGCCGACGCGATCCAACAACGCCCCGCCGACTCACGGCCGATGAAGCCGCCGCCCGACTCGGGGTGAAGAAGCAGACGCTCTACGCCTACGTCAGCCGCGGACTGATCGGCCGGGAAGTGGCCGCCGACGGACGCGCGAGCCTGTTCGATGCGGCAGAGCTCGACGCCCTTCGTGGCGATGGCCGACGGGGCGGCTTTGTGGTGCGCTCCTCGATCACGCGCGTTTCGACCGAAGGTCTTTGGTTTCGAGGCCATGCTGCCGAGTCGCTCGTGCACGAACGCTACGAAGACGTGATCGACCTTCTGTGGGACGTTGAGGGTGCGGACGAGCATTGGCCAAAGCCTACGGCACTGCGTCAGCGGGCGCGCGGCGGCCGGCCTATCGACACACTGCGGCGAGCCGTTCTCGACGAAGGAGCGAGTGACGTGCTTCGCGACGAACTCGAAGACCGCGTCGTCCGCTTGGCTGGCAGACGGATCATTGCGGCGATGGTGCGCTCCGTTTCCACCACCGCCGGCCCGATCGCGGAAGGCCTTTGGCGGGGACTCGCCGGCGAGCAGGGCAGGGTTTCGCAGGCGCGCTTGCGTCGTCGAAGGCTGGCGCTGAACGCGGTGATGGTGTTGCTCATCGACCACGGCATGGCCACAAGCACCCTGGCGGCGCGCGTGGCGGCGTCTACACGTGCCGATCCCTACTCGGTGGTTCTCGCCGCCCTTTCGGCCTTCGCCGGCATGCTTCATGGCGGCGCCAGTGCGCATGTGCACCGCATGTTTCGAGACGCCGAGGATGGCCGCGACGCAGCGGTCGCGATCCGGCTGGCGCGTCGCCGCGCAGGCCTCCTGCCGGGATTCGGCCATTCGGTATACACGGATGTGGACCCGCGCTTTGCCATCCTCTTTCCTCTGTTGGAAACGGCCTTTGCCGGCTCGCGCCGCTTGCGCGTTGTCCGTGAAGTTCGGGGACTTATCGATGGGCGAACACGGCACGCTCCAAACGTCGACTTGGCCCTCGGCGCGCTGACGTACTTGTCGGACATGGCTGACGATGGCGGCGAGACGATTTTTGCGATCGCGCGCACGGCGGGTTGGATTGCGCACGCACTCGAGGAGTATGCCGAATCGCCGCTGCGCTACCGCGTTCGCGCAGTCACGTGAGCGCCGCGTACGCTGCCGCCGAACGCCGACCTCATCAGCAGCGCACGCTGGAAGCGAGGAGTGAAGCCCCCTCGACGCGAGGACGGTCTTCTTTCAGAGTGCGCCGGTGAACGACGAAACGACCGAGGGTCTTCCGAAGGCCCCCTTTAGCGAGCAGATTCGCAGCTTTGGCCGGGTCTTCTGGATCGCCAACTGGATGGAGCTCGTCGAGCGCTTCGCCTACTACGGCGTTCGCGTCGTTCTGCCCGTGTACATGGTGCTCGCCATCAGCGAGGGCGGTCCCGAGCTGACGCACGTGCAGAAGGGCACGATCTACGCCCTTTGGGCCGTCGTACAGAGCTTCATTCCCATCTTCACGGGCGGCTTCGCCGACCGCTATGGCTACAAACTCAGCATCGCCATTTCGACGGTGCTGAAGATCATTGGCTACCTCGTGATGGGCTACTGCATTCGGCTGGCGGCCCTCGTGGATGGCGCACCCCTCGCCGAAGCGCGCGCCGCCGGCGACGACAGCGTGTACGGGATCTTTTTCGTTGGCGCGATGATGCTCGCGGCGGGCACGGCGGTGTTCAAACCCGGCGTGCAGGGGCTCATCGCGAACGAGATGCCGAAGAAGTCTGAGGCCCTCGGATGGGCGCTCTTCTATCAGATGGTGAACTGGGGCGGCTTCATCGGGCCCCTTCTCGCCGGTTACCTGCGGCTGCTCGAATGGGAGTACGTCTTTCTTTCATGCGCCGTCGGCATCGCGCTCAACTTCATTCCCCTCGTTGTGTTCCGCGAGCCGGAGCGGGAGATCAAGGACGTTCGAAGTCCAACGGAGGTGCTGAAGGAGTCGGTCTTTGGGCTTCTCGAGCCGAGGCTCTTCTTCTTTACCTTCTGCTTCGCGGGCTTCTGGCTGATGTTCTATCAGCTCTTCGACATCCTCCCGAACTTCATCGACGATTGGATCGATTCGCGCCACGTCGCGGATGCGCTTGGGTCCGCCGTGCCGCGTACGGACGACGGCAACATGACGCAGGAGTGGATGATCAACCTGAACGCCGGGATGATCATGATCCTGGCCTTTGCCTTCGGATACATCAGTGGCTTCATGCGGCCGCTGATCGCCATCGTCGTGGGCATCGGCGTGTCCGCCGTCGCGATCTACGCCCTCGGCCTCAGCATGAACGGCGTTTGGACCTTGGCGGCCATCGCGCTCTTTTCGATCGGCGAAATGCTCGCGAGCCCCACCAAGCATCGCTACCTATCGGGCATCGCCCCGCCCGGCAAGAAGGGGCTCTACATGGGCTACGTCAACATGACCGTGGGCATCGGTTGGGCAACGGGCAGCGTGATCGCCGGCCAGCTCTATGAAACGGGCGGCGATAAGGTCAATCTCGCCCGCCGTTACCTTGTGGAGCAGGATATGATCGGCGCCGATGCGGCGGCGGAGCTCGACCGCGGCGCGGTCATTTCTACGTTGATGGAGCGGCTCGACCTGGACGTATGGGGCGTGCGCGAACTGCTTTGGAACGAGTACTCGCCGCAGAGTATGTGGGCGATTTTTACGGGCATCGGTGTTGGTTCACTGCTGCTCCTCATCGTGTATGACCGCGTTGTGGAAGCCGCGAAGGCTCGGCCCGCCCATCCGTTCAACACGCGCGGCACGCTGTACGTGCGCCTGGCGCTCGTTCCCATTTCGCTCGCCTTCGGTGGCTTCTTCGTCACCAAGCTCGTCGGCAGCGACTTCGACGTTGCCCTCGCCTTTTTGACGCTGATGTTTACGGGCCTCTTCGTGGCGTCCTTCTTTCAGCCGGAGTTGTCCGAGTCGCCAGCGGAAGAACGCGGCGGAGCGGTTTCATCGGTCGAGCCAGGTGCATTGGACGAAGCGGGAACACCAGTAGCGCCAGAGGACAGTTCGGAATCCACTGAAGAACCGGTCGTCTCGGAGGACGCGGACGACCGACCGACGACTTTCTAGTGCGTCGGGCCGATCTGCACGAGCCGTCTCACGGAGGTTCCCCTTCTTTGAAGCAATACCCCAACGTGGATGGACTTCGTTTCAATGGGTGCTCAACCCGGGGACGCCAAGGTCATCGGTACGCGCTCTGTTGAACGCCCTACGAACTATCCTCCCAAGCGTCCGCGCCACCTGAGACCTTGGGTCCGTAGGACCAAAAAAGCCCCCTTCGAACCCTTGAGTACCCACACCCAGATGCTCTCAATGTCTTTCACGCCGCATCGATGACCGAAGGGGGCTTAGCGCAAGAAGGCGCTGAGTAGGTTTGCGTGGGCTTCACCGTCGGCCCGGCCCACGGCGAAGGTCTCGTCGACGGGGGCGTTTTCCCGGTAGTCCCAGCGGGTGATGGGTAGCGGCGCTTCCGGCGCGATGTAGAGCCGGCTCCCGATCTGCGCCGGGCAGCCCGTATGGGGGCGCGTCATGAGCACGAGGGTGCGCTCAACGCCTGGCTGCTCTTCAGCGAGAAAGGCGGGGGCGTTGTCGATGAGGCTGCCGTCGACAAGTCGCTGCGCCCGATGGCGTCCGCGCTTCGTAAACGGAGGGGTGGAGGACGAGCTGAGGATCAGTTCGATCAGCTCCTCGGTCGACGCCGCCTTTCGCGCGTCGGCGTGATGGGCGATGAACCCAACGCGGCGCGGGTAGGTGGGGTGCTTCATGTCCGGGCGCATGCGCTTTTCCAGCTGGTAAAGACCCAGGCCAAGGGCGATGCCGACGCCCGTGGGCATCAGTTTCGGAAAGGCGGAGCAAAGGAAGTGCACGGGGAAGGGCGCGGCCTTTACCCGCTCGAAGCCGCCGTCGCGCAGCGCAAAGCGCAGCGTGTCGCGGTAGACGGCATCGTGAGGGAACGGTCGGCGACCGCGGAGCAGGTCCTTCGGCACGATGTGGCCGCGAATGCCGCGTCGGCGTTCCGCAAAGAAGGCCTTGGTTTCATCGATGCGGTCCGTGAGCAGAAGCGTGGCCATGGCTGAGCCGGCGCTGCAGCCGCTGATCGAGGCCGTGCGCTCGAGGAGGGCATCGCGGTGCTTTTGCAGCCACCCCAGCTGGTAGAAGGCGCGGCTGCCGCCGCCGGCGAAGGTGATCGCGAGGTCCCGTGCCATACGCAGCGCGCGTACGACGGGGGCGGGGCGCCCGCAAGTGAAAGCCGCGCCATTCGCCTAGACATGCGAGCGAGGCGCCCCATAACGGGCGCCATGACCGACTTTCCGAGCCGATGGGCTCCCCAGCATCCCGACCGCATTCAACTCTACTCGCTCGCCACGCCAAACGGCAAGAAGGCCGGCATTGCCCTTGAAGAGCTTGAGCTGCCGTACGAAGCGCACCGCATCGACATCATGGCGGGCGACCAGTTCGACCCCGAGTATGTGAAGATCAACCCGAACTCGAAGATCCCGGCGATCCTCGATCCGACGGGCGACGAGCCGATCACGATCATGGAGTCGGGCGCGATCCTGATTCACCTTGCGGATAAGGCGGGCAAGCTTCTGCCCAGTTCGGGCAAGAAGCGTTCGGAAGTGCTCCAGTGGCTCTTCTTCCAGATCGGCAGCGTAGGGCCGATGTTTGGTCAGTTCGGCCACTTCTACAAGTTCGCCAAGGGCAAGACTGACACGTACGGCGAAGACCGCTACGCAAAGGAAGTGACGCGCCTGCTCGGCGTTCTCGAGCGTCAGCTCGACGGGCGTGAATACCTGGTCGATGACTACTCGGTCGCCGACATCGCCACCTTCCCCTGGGTTCAGGCCCTCGACTTCTACGAGGGCAAGGAACGCGTGGGCTACGGCGACTTCCCGAAGGTAGACGCCTGGGTCACGCGCTGCTCGGAGCGGCCAAAGACGGCCGCGGGCGCCCAGGTCTGCGCGTTCTAAGTGAACCTCATTCGAATGGTGGGCACAGCACACTGACGGAGCGGACCGCGTCCCGTTTGAATACCCTGTCGCCGATGCGTCGCTTCGCTACTCGTCGTCTGCACGCAGCCGAATCCGATGCACGAAGAGCTCATCTGCCGCGCCGGCCTCCTCTTCGAGAAGGTACGCAGCCCACACACCGTTCGGTGAAACCGATGCGTGAACCACATGCGGCGGCGTATTCGGAACGACTCCCGTCGGCGAATCCGTGTCTTCGGTCCGCCATCGTAGCGAGTCGGTGATTGCCGCCGTAGTGACCTCGCGAGCGATGACCGTGTCGCGACTCGTTCGAAGCACGAGGTCGAAGCGGTCACTTGCCGCGAGCAGCGTCAGCGATTGGTCGAGCTCAAGGCCGTCAAGCTCGACGGCTTGGTGCGGTTCGACCGCGACGCGGCGTCTCAGCCCCACTGGGCAGTCGCCAGCAGAAGACCGCGTGGAGGTGAAGAACACCGAGCTCCCGAAGCCAAAGGCCCGTCGGCCGAGTTCGGTGCAGCCAGCCGTGACCACCGGCGTTACGCTGCTGAAACCGCTGCTGAAACGCCAGATGACGGGGCCGGCATCTTCGCCGACGACTACTATTTCTTCGGCCGTTTCTGGATCCGCGTCGCGCCCCGGACGGCTGAGCGTTGGCGGCGCACCGGCAGGCGCGTTTCGCTGGCCACTCGAAGCGTTACTGAGATCGAGAAAAGGAGCGATAAGCTGTCGCTCGAAGACCCGCAGGCTGCCGTCCGCTTCGAGACGTGCCGCAGTCGCCACGAGACGATAGCCGTTTTCCTCATCACCCCTGAAGTCAGCCGCGCCTCGTACGGTCCTGATGTCAGAACGGATGACATTTGGTGGTTCCTGAGTTACGTCCACGACAACGAGCGAACTGGGCATCTCGTCAGCAATGCGATACGCAACGAAGCGCGCATCGTCGCTGATGCGCACCGTATCGCCCGGGGGATCGCTGCCGCTCCTGAAGGGCACGACCTCCCCTTCGGTGGGCCACACGGTCAACGTTGCTTGCATGTCAGCGTCTGCAACGAAGGCCGTCCGGCCGTCGTTCGCGATGTCGACCGAAGCCCCGCCGGGGAAGCGCAGCGGATCTGCGTAGCGTTCGACGAAGGGCGGGATCTCCACATCGAGCCGCATGCTCTCGTCGCCACGGACCAGGCTGAGCGGGCCACGCCCAAAGAGCGTGGGGGCACGCTCGACGCACTGCTCCACAACGACGTCGCCTGCGCTTACGGTTCTCATGTAGGACTGGCCCCAAGGCGTCTCGAGGCGGAGCTCGCCCTCGCATTCGACGGCCGCGCTCAGCGTCACCTCCACCAGCACGCCGGGACGGGCTTCAGGGCAGGGGCCTCGCACTCTGCCCGTCGCGCCCAGCGCAGCGCTTTCGCTGCAGCCCTCTTCCTGAACGTCGATTTGCACGTCCGGTACGTCCGGCGACGCTTCGATCTGCATCTCCGCGTCGACCGCCCCGACGTCCGCCGAGTTCAGGTCGTCCGTGTCGAAGATCAGCGAGCAGGCGCTGCAGCAGGTCAGGGCGATGGCGACGAACCCTTGCGTTATTGGGCGCATCAGAACTGCCCCGAATAGCCGAGCGTGGCACCGCCGGGAAGGGCGGCGACTTCCGGACCCGAGTCGCGGCCTAGCAAGAGCCACAGCGTGCCCGTCGCCGCGCCGGCCAGCGCGACGGCGAGCCCGATATCGGCGACGAGGGCGCTCCGGTCGACGGCGTCCAGGTCCGACCGAACACAGGCGCCGGCGTTGCAGTCGTCTTCGGCGCTGCTGTGACGCGCAATGGTGAGGGGACCCGCGATGGCCAGCGTAATCAGGCCGGCGCCGGCCACGGCGAAGGCGGCGATCGGTCCGGCCAAGTTGCGGCGGCGTGGTGTAGCTTCGGCCTCTTCTTGCGCCTGCGCTGCCTGGCTGCGCCGCAGGACGTCCGCGCGCGCTCGCGCCCGCGCCGACGTTTCAGCTTCCGGCACGGCTTCGAGAAATCGGTCGTAGTAGTCGAGCGCTTCCGTTCGATGGTCGAGCCGATCGTGGCAGAGGGCGATATTGTAGAGGAGCGCGTCCCGTTGGCTCAGGTCGTAGGCGTCGAGGAAGCGGTCCAGTGCGAGCTCAAAGTCACCGGCGTCGAAGGCGCGCGAGCCGTCGCTGAAGAGCAGGCGGGCCGCGTCGTCCACGTCGTTTCCACCCGTTTCTGCAGCTTCGTTCGTTTCCGCGGCGGGTGCTTCTTCGGCCGTCTCCGGCGCTTGATCCTGACACTCCGCTGCGGACGCCCAGAGCACGCACAGCGCCGCCGCAAGCGGCGCCCAACGGATCCATAAAGCCATGGCGTGAAAGGCTAGCACAGGGACCCCGCGATTCTGAACATGCCGACAAGGCGAGATTTGCAGTAGCCTGGCGTCCATGGGGTTGAGATCGATGGATCGGATCGCCGTTCTGACGAGCGGCGGTGACGCGCCGGGAATGAATGCGGCGGTGCGGGCGCTCACCAAGCTCGCGGCGGCGCAAGGCATCGAGGTGCACGGCGTCGTGCTGGGCTACGACGGGCTGATCGACGGCGAGGCGCGCAACTTGACGGAGCGCCTCAATGGCGACCTTCGGGTCGTACCCAGCGTCGATCGCAGCGCCGGGCGTGGCGGCACCGTACTCGGCTCGGCGCGCTCGGCGCGCTTTCGCACCCAGGAAGGCCGCGCCGCCGCCGCCGAACGGATCAATGAACAAGGGTTCGACGGCCTGGTCATCATTGGCGGCAACGGGTCCCTCACGGGCGCGCACCTTCTTGCGGAAGAGCACGGCATTCCGCTGGTTGGCTTGCCGGCGTCGATCGACAACGACATCGGAGGCACCTCGACGTGAATTGGCGTCGATACGGCGCTCAACACGATCATCGATGCCTGCGACCGGATTTCGGATACGGCGCGGGCCCACCGGCGCGCGTTCATTGTCGAGGTGATGGGCCGCGAGTGCGGGTACCTCGCCATGGCCGCAGCCATCGGTGCTGGAGCCGACGCGGTGCTCTTTCGCGAGCAGCAGCGCTCGGACGAAGAAGTCGTTGCGGCCGTGGAAAACGCGATTCGCAGGGGCTTTTCCCGCGGAAAGCAGCGCGTATTGATCATCAAGTCGGAAGGCGTCCAGCTGCCCGGTACACGCCTCGCGCGCGAGCTCAACGAACGCATCGAAGGCGACATCGTGCGCGCGACGATCTTGGGCCATCTAGTGCGAGGCGGCCGTCCGTCCTTTCAGGACCGGCGTGTGGCGTCGCGCATGGCCTTTGCGGCGCTCCATGGCCTTCAGAACGACAAGACAGACACGATGGCGGCGTGGCTCGCCACGGGCGAGGACGCGCTAAAGACCGAAGATCCCGCCGTATCGCTGGTGCCGCTGAAATCGGTGCTCGACGAAACGGAGCAGCTCCTCCGCGGCGAGAGCCCGATCATGCGCTGGCGCCTAGCCATGATGGAACGCATTGCCGGCGTTCTTGGCGTTTAGCGCTCGTCCCAGCCATCCCCGCGTTTCCACGAACGCTCGGCGGCCTACGGCGGGCCCCGCGCGCACGTAGTTCGCTTCACCAAGACGCGATGACACCCAACTACAGCAATGCTTGGGAAGACCGCTGATCGGCCGGTGCGAATTCAATCGCCCATTGGGGCTACCGTGCGCGCACATTTCCGTGAAAGCATGAATATCGCCATCCTCGCGCAGTCGCACCGGGCCTTGCTCTTCACGCTATGAAACGCTCCGCTCCATCGTTACTGAGCCTGTCTCTCTTGGCGGCTTGTGGTTCAGCCACCTCTCATGGAGCGCGCGCTCCGGCTGCCAGTCCCGTCGATAGCCAAACCGATGAGGACGTTTGCCCAGAAGCCTCCGCGCCAGAAGAGGCGCCAGCGCCGGCGATAGCCGTGGAGATACGCCAGCTTTGGTCCCCGCCCGAGCGCGCGGAGCCCGTCGCGGGCACACCGATGCCGCGTGCCTTTCGCCATCATCCCGCGTGGGTTGCGAGCGTTCGTCGGCGCGTGAATGAGCAGCGCCGGCGTCGGGCGAACCGACCGGGGCGTCGCGGGCGTCGACCGCCTGTTCGACTTGGCCGGGCGCGCCTTGCGGCCTGGCCCAGTGCGTTTCGATCGCTCCCCCACTCCGATGTTCTCGAGCGCTTCTTCGTTTTGCTCGAGGACGTCGAGTCGTCCATTGAACGGCAGCGAATCGACCGCACGGAGCGCGGACTGGACCTGGTGATTCGCGACGTGCAGAGGGATCTCGACGAGTTTCAACGCATTCCGTTGGAGCCCAATATGAGCGGCTTTCGCAATCGGCGTTCGCACGCGTACCGGCTTTATACGACCGGGTCCTATGTCGTTCTTGCCGGCTCGCCGAGCACTCGCGTGTACCGGCTGACGAGCGAGGGAACGCTCGACGAGGTTCGGCGCTACACGACCCGTCGGAGCGACACGTTTGTAGCCGTGCACGGCGACGAGCTTCTCATGGCGTGGTTGGCGGATCCCGTCGGCGTTCAACGCAGACAAAATACGGTCTACGCGTCCGTACCTCAGCTAGTCATGCCCGACGGTTCGTCGATTCCGCTCGTCGACGGCAGCTCGATATTCGGCGAGCCCGACGACAAATGGCTTGCGACCGTCGTGCGGTGCCGGTTCACGGAGCCCGATCCACGGCAGGCGTGCTCCTCCGCGTCCATGCTGGTACCCGACGGGGCCGAAGGTGCGGGCCGTCCGAACGTGTCGCTCACGCCGGAGGCGCTTGTCGTTCGGCCGCGCGGGCTCAACGCGACCTATTCGCTTCAACTTGCCACGGGACAGGCACTGCGTTCGCAGGCGTCCGCCCCGCAGGGAGTGCGGGTTGCGGGCCCACGGCAAGTGGCGGTGGTAGATGCGGACGGCACGCAGCAAGCGTATCCCGTCGACGGCGAAGTGAAACACGTGGGAAGCCTGGGGGACGGAGTCGCGCTGGTGGTCCTTGCGCACGAGGGCGGCGTCCAGGTGTCGACGCGCATCGTAGGTGAATCGCTCAGGCCGGTGACGGAGCTCCGCTTCGATCATGCGGAGTTCGTTGGAATTGGGTGGCCTTCGACGAGCGGCGGGCCTGCAGGGATGAGCGAGCTTCGGCTACGCGCGCTCGATGGCGCCCTGCGCACGGCCCTGTTGGCCCACGACGGCCCGACGCTTTCCGTGGCCTACCTCGGCGATCCAGTTTTGGTGCTGAGCCGCCAGGGCGACCGTTTGCTTGTCGAACAGGGGGGACAGCGCCGTGTTCTTGCAGTCTCGAATCGCTAGAGACCTGACCAGCATTGCCTCCCGGCGATTTTCGCCGGCAGTGCGACGGATGGAGCGTCTGAATCCGCAGCGCCCCTATAAGCATAGGGGTCCAGGTTTAGATGGCTGCAAGCGCCGTGCTGTCGTCGCAAAGCGACGACGCGGCAATGCTGGTCAGGTCTCTAG
>JBCCRV010000099.1:0-14732 GCA_039201085.1 Myxococcota bacterium
CTACGAATGTCCTCGTCGATCTGATCCCGTTCCCTCGAACGGCTCACCGACCTCCGCATTCGTACGCCCTACAACTCAATGAAAAAATCGCTCAGAACCTTATTGACGCTTACGAGAGCCTAGAAACGTCACGTTTCTGGGCTAGGGCTCGCGGCTCGCGCCGCCAGCTGCTAGGCGTGGGCCATGGCTGACCTGGAACACGAGCTGACCACCGCCGCCCGCATCGCCCGCGAAGCCGGCGCGATCCTGATGGAGATCTACGCGACGGACTTTGAAGTCGCCTACAAGGGCGAAGCGAACCCCGTGACGGACGCGGACATGAAGGCGAACGCCTTCATCACCAAAGCCCTCCGGGACGCCTTTCCGGACGACGGCGTTGTGGCGGAAGAAACGGCCGACCAAAGCGACGCCTTGAAGGGCGGACGCTGCTGGTTCGTCGACCCGCTCGACGGCACGAAGGAGTTCATCAAGAAGAACGGCGAGTTTGCCGTCATGCTGGGCCTTTCGATCGACGGCGAAGCGAAGCTTGGCGTCGTCTTTCAACCGGCAAAGGACAAGCTCTACGGCGGCGTTGTCGGTTCGGGCGCATGGCTCGAAGAAGACGGTAAGCGCCGCGCGCTCACGGTCTCCGGCACGGCCGCGCCCAGCGACCTTCGCCTCGTGACGAGCCGAAGCCATCGCTCCGAATCGATCGACCGCTTCGTCGGCGCCCTCGGCATCACGAACGAACACCAAAGCGGCTCGGTGGGCTTGAAGATCGGGCTCATCGCCGAGCAGATCGCCGACGTCTACATTCAGGTCACGAACAAGTCCGCCGCCTGGGACGCCTGTGGACCGGAAGCGATCTTGCACGCCGCCGGCGGCCGGCTCACCAAGCTTGACGGAACGCCCTATCGCTACGATCGCGCCGACGTGTCCAACGATGGGGGCATTCTCGCCTGCAACGCCGCCGCCTTTGACGCCGCCGTGCCGGCTGCACGCGACGTTGGCGAAAGCGCTGGTCTCGTTTAACGGCGCTTCGTGACCGAGGGTCGCGCGCAGTTTGGACTCGTCGCGGCGGTCCTGGCGATCGGAACGGCGGCGCCGCTTTTTCGCAGCGCGGAGGGCGCATCGCCGCTCGTCGTTGCGGGCGGGCGCCTCCTGCTTGCGGCAGTGATCTACGCCCTTGCACTTCGGCGCATCGATCGGCGCACATTTCTCGCCGGCGCGGCGGCGGGCGTATTGTACGCCGTGCATTTTGGCACGTGGGCGCTCTCCCTCGAGCACCTCAGCGTAGCCGCGTCCGTTTCGATGGTGACGATCACGCCGCTCTTTTTGGCGCTGCACGGCGCGCTCACGAGCCAGGACCGCCCCACGCGGCATCACATCGTCGCCATGGTCATCGCCTTTATTGGCGTGGCGATCGTTGCGGACGCGGAAGGAACGGGCGCGTCTCCATGGAAGGGCACGCTCCTCGCGCTGGCCGGCGCCGTGGCCATGGCCGCCTACCTCCTGCGGGCGCGCCGCGAAGGGCCCGAGCTCGATGCGCTCGCCTTCTCCTTTGCGGCGACGGCCACGGGCGGAACGCTCTTGCTCGGCGCGTCCGCCGGCCTTGGGGTGCTCACCGTTCCGAGCGCCCGGGACGGACTCGTGATGGCCGCCCTCGCCTTCGGGCCGCAGTTGATCGGCCACTACCTGCTAACGACCAGCCTGAAACGCCTGCCGCCGATCGCCGTCGGCATCGCCACCCTTGGCGAGCCCGCCGTCGCCGCCTTGCTCGCCTGGGCGTTCCTCGAGGAAGTGCCCGCCCTTCAAACGCTCGTTGGATGCGTCGGCGTGGCCCTCGGCGTCGGTGTTCTTTTGGTGCAGCGAGCCCGTACGCCCGAGCCGTAGGAGCGCCGCGGCGACGATGCCGGCGCCGCTTCGTCAGCGCGCTCCCTTCGAGTAAGCTCGGCTCATGCGTTTTCTGCACCCCGAGCGCGACGACCTGCTCGAGCTCGCCCTCGAAGATGTCTTCATCGTTCCCGACTACTACGACGGCGTCTCGCGGCTCGAAGCGGACCTTTCGCCCGACGACTTTCCGGGCAGTTCGATGCCGATCGTGTCCGCCAATATGAACGCCGTCACGGGCAAACGCATGGCCGAAACGATGGCGCGCCTCGGGGGCCTTGGCGTGCTTCCGCAAGACATGCAGCTCGAGACCGTCGAGCGCATCGTGCACCATATACAAGGCGCCCATCGTCGCTTCGACACGGCCCTCACGGTGACGCCAGACGCCACGATTCGCGACGTACTCGGCATCATCGTCAAGCGCGCGCACGACATGGTGGTCATCGTCGATGATTATCGAAAGCCCGTCGGCATCGTCACGAGCGCGGACCTTCGCGAACGCGATCAATACACCGCCGTCGGTGACATCATGTCCACGGACCTCGTGCGCGTGAACGCCAGCGCCTCCGGCGAAGACGCGTTCAATACGATGTTTCGCGCGCGCGTGCGGGCGGCGCCCATCGTCGACGACGAGGGCCGACTCGTCGGCGTGCTCGGTCGCGATGACGCCGTGCGCTACGAACTGCTCGAACCGAGCCTGGATGGCGCCGGCCGTCTTCGCGTTGCCGCGGCCATCGGCATTTCGAAGGACAGCGCATCGCGGGCGCGCTCGCTCGTGAAGATGGGCGTGCAGGTCATCGTGGTCGACACGGCCCATGGCCATCAGCGACGCATGCTCGAGGCGCTGAAAGACGTGCGTCAGGCCGTTGGCGAAAACGCCGTGCTGGTCGCGGGCAACGTGTGCACGTCCGCGGGCACGGAAGCGCTGATCGGCGCCGGCGCCGACATCGTGAAGATCAACGTGGGCCCGGGCGCCATGTGCACTACACGCATGAAGACCGGGGTCGGTCGGCCAAGCTTTACCTCCGTGCTGCACTGCGCCCAGAGGGCGCACGAACTCGGACGTAAGGTCTGGGCCGACGGCGGCGTCAAGCACCCGCGCGACGTCGCTCTCTACCTCGCCGCCGGCGCCTCGCGCGTCATGGTGGGCACGGCCCTCGCCGGCACCTTTGAGAGCCCGGGCGATCTCAAGTCCGACGAAGGCGGCCGACCCTACAAGGAAAACTACGGCATGGCGTCGGCTCGCGCCGTGGGCGACCGCACCGAAGGCCAAAGCCCCTTCGAGCGCGCGAAGAAAGCGTTCTTTCGCGAGGGCATCAGCACCAGTCGCATCTACCTGCGGCCCGGCTTCGAAAGCGTCGGCGCGATCGTGCTCGACATGATCACCGGCGTGCAAAGCGCCTTTAGCTACGTCGGCGCGAAGAATCTCGAGAGCTTTCGCAAGCAGGCGGTCATCGGCGTGCAAACGATGAGCGGCTACGGCGAAGGCACCCCGCACGGACGCGTGCGGGAGTAGACGCACTTCGGCGAAACGTACGCGGGTCGTGCGCGCAGTTCAGCGCGTGTTTGCGAACGCGGCGCTACTCGGCTGGCGAAGCGGACCAGGGCTGGGTGGCGCGCAGCTCTTCGATGGTCACTTCGCCCGCCTCCAGCTCGCCCGTCGCCGCGTCCACGATCCGGTATCGCTGGCTTCGTCCGCCGAGGGGCTGCGATTCGACGAAGATCGCGCGGAGCTCGCCAGGTTCGAATGCGCAGCGCTCTTGTATCGCTTCCATGAGCCGCTCCGAATGAAGGTGGCCGTCGCCGAAGTTCCAGCCGAGCGCAAGGCCCGCGATGATCTCGCCGTCCATGTAGTCGTACTCGCAAAGATCGCAGGCGCTTTTGGGGATCAACTTGGCGAGGGCGCGGCCGTGAAGGTGCATCATGCGAAAGCCCAGGGCCTTGCTCAGGATGCCGCGCACCGTGCGGGCGTCGTAAATGCGCTCAAGCTGATCCGCGACCCAGGGCGCGCTCTTGATCAGCTTGGTGAGCTTGGCGTGACTGCCCTTGCGAAAGAGCCACGCGCTGTAGGCCCAGTTGCCCGCGTAGTAACGCATCGAAAAGAGAAAGGAGAGCCGGCTCGGAAAGAGGTTGCCAAAGAGCGGCAGCCCCACGCAGGTCAGCAGAAGCACGAGCATGACCACGGGCGATTGCAGGTCGAAGGGCGAAACCTCCGGGTGCGCCCAAAAGAGCGCGAAGGCGCCGTACACCACCATGATGTTCCACTCGATCGGCACACCCACGGGCACGCTGCTGGTAATGTAGCCGTGAAGCAGCAGCATCAGCGCCATGGCCACGAGCAGGCTCGGCCTGTTCCAGGCGATCAAAAACGCGATGGGAACCGCCAGCTCAAGGACTGTTCCCATGTGCGCCATCACCGTGGCCATGCGCGAGGGGCGCAAGTCGTTTGGAAAGTCCCGATACACCCGCCGGCGCATCCACCGACCCGCCACCGGACTGTTGCTCGTCATCACGCAGACCACCGAAGGAAAGTGGTGGTTGAGCTTGGACACGCCGGCCCAAAACCACAGGGCCAGCTGAACGCACATCGCTCCCGCGATCGCATTTTCGCCCATGTACGCCGCCGCGGCGAACACGAAGATCGTTACCCAATAGTGTTCGGCGCGCTGGGCCAGGAGCAGCGTTCGATCGCGCACGCCCATCACGGCAGAAAGGATGAGAATGGCCAGGAGCACGCCGCCGGACGCGCTCGGGGCTATGAGCGCGTAGAGCATCACCGTGACCCAGGCGGCGTAGAGCGCCACGTCGAGGTACGTTCGGCGGTTGCCGCCGCCGATTGCAGGAATCAGCGGCAGCTTGATCGTGCCCGGGCGCAGAAAATAGAGCGGCCCTCCGACGGGCGGAAAGTAGCGCGCCGTGAGCGGGCCGCTCCCGCATCCAAGGCCGACGCCCTCAAAGAGCATGCTGAAAAGGATCGCCTTTTCGAAGGCCACGGGCTTCAGCCACCACTCGCCGATCGAGCCGAGGCCGCCAAGCTCTGGCGACAGGCCGCAGAAGAGCGCCCAGCCGAGCACGTAGAGGACGGCCTTCACGAAGTAGAAGACGTAGGCGCCCCAGGGCGTGCCGTAGCCGTCGACGGCCCACGCTTGGCACGCAAGACGCCCTCGCTCCTCCAGCGGTAGCTCTTGCCACTCGTCGGGATCGTAAGGCGTCGGCTTGGGCGCAAGAACGGGCAAGCGCTCATCTTAGTGCGCGCCGGAGCGCAAACTCAACGGGATGAGCTCTATGTAGACCGGTTCGTTAGTCGCCGAGCACGGCGCGGACGATGTCGTCGGCAAAGGCCAAGAGTTCGCCGCTTTCGATGAGCTCGCGGCGCCGCAGCGAACCTTGAAACGCACCTCGAACGGCCACCGTTAGCATCCACACGCGGTTGACATCCACGCCCTGCGGTTCGGCGTGAGCGGCGAAGTCGCGCACGATGTCCTCGAAGGCCTGTTCGGTGTCGGAGATGCCGCTCGATTCCCACCCGCGCGGAACGTAGTCGATGAGCGCTGCGCGCAAGGGCAGCGTGTCCGCCAAAAAGTATGCGCGCACGCCAGCCATGTAGCGCTGTCGAAGTGTGCCTTCATCCTTCAGCGCGTTGCGTACCGCCGACGTGAGCTGATCGTTGGAGCGCTTCGTCACCGCCGCCAGCACTGCGTCCTTGTTGGGGAAGTAGTGGTAGAGCGAACCAACGCTGACCCCGGCCCGCGCAGCGATGAGGTTGGTGGAGGTGGACGCGACGCCCCGGGCCACGATGAGCTCACACGTGGCGTCCAAGATCGCCGTGACGATCTCCTGACTCGCCCGACGTTTTGCAGTTCGTCGCGGTGAAGTCTTCGTTCCCATGACGAAGAGCATAAACGGCGAACCAGGTTTGTGGGAAACGAGGGCAAGCGCGGCACCAACTAGCGAACAGCGTGCTGCGCGCCCTGCATCGCGATTTCGACGAGCGCCTGATGAACCGCGTCGTTGGGCACGGCGTCACCTTCGACCGTGTCGGGCGTTTCTGCGCCGCCGCCTGCGCTCAACTCTGCCACGGGAATTCCCGCGAGCGTGAGCTGGACCCCGCTGCCTTCCGATCCTTCGACGAAGGTGGCAGGGCAAGCGACCTCGGGCGACGTGACATCCCGCTCGCCAAGGGCCCGACCGCTCGCCGCTTCTACCAAGCGCACTCGGCGACGCCACTGAAAACGCTGCACCCGGGCGCCGTTTTCGTACGTGCATGCCGAAAGCGGTTCGCGTCGCGCATCGTCCACGCAGGCTACCAAGGTGACGTCGCTATCGCTGTCGGCTTCCTCTACATCGCGCGGTAAGAGCGACGGGGACGTTATCCAAGAGCGCGCACCGGCCCGAAAGGCAAGCCACCGATCGCCCTCGGAACGCGCCGTGCCCGCGGTACCGCCTTCGCAGACCGTAGCGGCCCCACCGGTTTTCGCCACGCGGACGGCCGACCACGCGAAGAGTGCAACCACCACTCCGCCAAGCCCCAGGTAGATCTTCTTCTTCATCGTCATCACCGCCATGGATTTCTCCTCACGCACTGCCGCAAGCGGGTCCGAACGCGCACGCGTTCGCCCGAGCCTTACCCCACGGCGCACTTCCTTGAGCGCCGCCTTCGAGGATAAGTATGGCGACCCAGCGCCGAACGACCACTCGCCAAAGTCACGACGAAAACATCAATAATGTCAGTAACTTGAGAGCGCGGCGCGCCAATAGCTCGCATGCCGAAGGAGGCCGCGCTTTTCAGCGACGTGAAAGACGAAGCAGGTTTAGGCGTGTGACGGAAGCGCAAGCCGCGCTGGCGCTATAGACGAAAGCTCGTCGCTAGCGACGACGAGGCCCGGGAGCTACCGTCAAGGCATGGCCGACGGCTTTGTTCTCATTCACGAGTTTCACGGTGACTTTCGCGCCCAGGAGTTTGTGGAGCTGCTCGCATCGGAAGGCATCGTGGCATCCGCGCCGGGCCTCATGCACCGGGGCATGCTCGGCATGGTCGGCACCTACGTCACCGTTCCAGTGCGCGTCCCCCGCGCGGATGAAGCGCGCGCGCGCGAGCTGCTCGCGTTCCTCCAAGAAGACGTGGAAGAGGACGAAGTCGAGTTCGACGCCGACGCGCCCGGATCCTACCGAGAAGCCGCTGCGCAGAAACGTACCGAACTGCCTCGGCGCCGCCGCATCGCGCTCTTCGCCGGCATCGTCTTTCCCTTCGGCGGCGGTCATTTCTACGCCCGCGCATACCCCTCGGGTTGGCTTCTTCTTTGGCTTTCGGTAATGGGGGTCTACGCGATCCTAAATCGCAGTGTTCCCGTCGCATTCACGTACGTTCCCTTGGCCGTCGTCGCCTTCGACTTGATCGCGAGCGGCAAGGCCGTACGCGACTTCAACGAAGAGACACCCCGCAGCGCCTTCGCCCAAGCGGCCCTTGCCCTTCCGGCGGTCGCGCTGCTCACGTACGCCTTCTACCGACTCGGTATCTGGCTCGAACCACCCCAGTAGGCTAGACCGGATCGTCGAACCGGTCCACCTAGCGCCGGCGGAGCTGGTATCGCGTGCCCGTTTGTCTGCGCCGGAGGCGACCGTCGCCAAAGTGGCGGATGCGCGCCGAGCCGCCCGCGCGAAGGGACGGCTTTCTCGCGTGATCCGGCCTGGCACGCACCTGGCATTGACAAGGGCGATGGCAGCGCACGATGGAGCAGAAGCGATAAGAACGGTCGCGTCGAATCGAAACCTCAAACGCGGAATCAGTGCGCGTTAAGCATGGAGGACCCGACGTTCGCGTTTCGCGCATGCGCCGGGGTGGGCGCGCTGCTGGTTTGGGGCACCTGGGACTTCGCGACGAAGGGAAGTCTCAAGCGCCTTCGCGAGTACGCGTTTCTCTTTGGCGTCACGCTCCTCACAGTGGTGTACGCGCTCCTTCACGATGCCCTGACCTTCTCGCTGAGCTACGACTACTTCGCGCTCGGTAAGGGCCTCATCGCACCGAGCTTCTGGCCTGATGTTGCCTTTCTTGCGGCGCAGGCGGGATGGACCGCGGGCTTGGTGATTGGTCTGGTGCTCCTGGTCGTAAACAACCCCAGTCCCGTGCGCGCGCAGCTTACCTACCGCACCTTGGTGCGGACGCTTGCGGGCCCGCTCGTTGGCGCGCTGACGTGTGCGGTGCTCGGCGCGCTTTCGGCAAGTCTTTGGACCGATTCGCTGCTCATGTCCCTGGGAGTGGAACGCTTCGAGTCCGCGGAGCCGGAGGCATTCGTCCATGTTTGGTGCATTCACATCGGTTCGTACGTCGGCGCAGCCCTTGGGCTCACGGTTTCGTGCATCTGGGTTTGGCGGCGCCGGACGCGGCTGTGCAGCCGGTCCGAGCCGGCGCTTTCGAAGCGCTAAGTAGCCCGCGCGTTGCTCCTTCGTCGGCGCTGCGCTCGCCGCCGACCTGCGGCCGACGCCGCAGCGCCGAGAAGGCTACGCTGCGGGTTGAAAGCGCCGCGCGGAGATATTGATGTTGCCCCATTCCGCGAGCGGAACGGCTTCACCGCTTCGCCCGTCCGTGACCCACCAGCTGCCATCGAACCGAAGCGCGATGGGATGAATGCGGCGCGGCTTGATGCTCGTGGCTGCGAGGCGCACGACGTTGCGGCCGCGAACGGCCTCGGCCATGGCCGTGATGCGTTCATCGGGTTCGCCGCCGCCGTCCGCTTCGATGCGAAACTGCCTGCGTCCCCGCTCCGCGTGTCGACGGACCGAATCGGGAAGGGACTCGAGCACCTTGCTGCACGCCCGGGCCGCGGCCCTTTCGAGACCAAGGGGCCGAAGCGCATCGAGCGGTCGCCCAAGCACCAACGCGATGGCCTCTGCCTCCATCGGATCGAGCCCCGTTAGGCGCGTGCGGTATTGAAAGGCGAGCTCGACGCCGCCGCGGCTGCCTCGATGGGTGATCACCGGAAGACCGGCTTCTTCCAATGCTTCGAGGTCGCGCAGGATCGTGCGTCGGCAGACCTCAAGCTCGGCTGCGAGCTGGGCGGTCGTTTGCCGACCGCGGTTTTGCAGAAGCAGGAGCATGTGCAGGAGGCGGGATGCACGCATCGCGTTCTAATATGACATAAGACGTCACAATTGGATCGCTAGCGTACCAGACCAAAGGAGGTGGCTCCGTGAAGAACCACTACGAAATCACCCACGATATCGCCGCGTCGCCCGAAACCGTCTGGTCCGCCCTTACCAACCGCGAGTCGCTCGCCGCCGCCGACAACGGCATCACCCGCATCGAAGGCGAACTGCGCGACGGAGGCCGCATTCAAATCTGGACCGAGGTCAGCCCAAAGCGCGCGTTCGCGCTCCGGGTGTCCCTCAACTCCGACGCGCGCGCGATGGTTTGGGAGGGCGGCATGCCCCTCGGGCTCTTTCGCGGCGTTCGGCGCTTCGAGGTGCATCCGCAGGAAAACGGCAGTCGCTTTTTCATGCAGGAGGATTTTTCGGGACTCTTCGCCGGCGCGATCGTGCGCTCGATGCCGGACCTTACGCCTTCCTTTCAGAAGTTCGCGTACGCCCTTGCCGCCAGCGCGGGTGCGTCGTGAGTCGCGTGACCTACGGCACGGGCCTCGCCGACGACCCGTGGCGCCTGAAGACGCCAAGCCTCAGCTCCGAGTACCTCGCGTGGAAAGACACGGACGCCGAACCAGCAGCCCTGGTCATTCAGGTCGGCAAAACCGTGCTGAGCTACCGTCTCCGTGCGATCGACGATCTGCACCGCATGCTGGTCGAGCGCAGCGACTGGGTGCTCCTCGGAAGTGCCGACGAAGGCAAGCCCGTCAAGGAAGGAAGCGTGGAAGCGTGGGCGCGCGATCCGTCCAACCCCGTTGGTGGCTACTACGGCCTGCGCAAACGCTACCGCGGACGCTTTGCAAATTACGTCACCCCCGTGCTCGAACTGCTCGGCACGGTCGAACTTGAGCACAAGCGGCGCGGCAATCGCGTGCGCGCCATCCAACGCTGATCGTGCGAGGCGACCCGTCCGCCCGCGTCAATTAGCGTATACTCGCCTGTTAAAGTTGCTGATGGAGCGCGTTCTTTCTGCCATTGAAAAGGCATGCAGCTTGCTCCAACCCGCACCGCGTTCACCCTTCTGCTTGCCCTTTCGCTTGCCTGTGGAGACGATTCAACGCCGACGATAGACGCGTCTATAGACGCGGCCGACGCCGGCGACGCCGGTCTCGACATGACGTTGGACACGTCGGACAACGCCGATGCCGATGCTGACGCCGGCCCCGATGCCGATGCCGATGCCGGCCCCGATTCCGATGCACCTGACGCCGATACGCCTGAGGGCTTTGGCAACGTGCTCAACGGCCGCTGGAGCGACGCCTTTGGGCTCGCGGGCGCTTCGGGCGTGATCGGTTCGTCCGTTCGCGACGTGGACCTCGACGGCGAGGTGATCTACGCCGGCGGCCTCTTCGAAACAATCAGCGGCGTAGCCGCGCGAAACGTCGCCCGCTGGACCGGTACGGCCTGGGAAGCGCTCGGCGAAGGCGTCCCGGACCTTGTCCTCGCGGTCGCGTGGGACGGGGCGCGAAACCGGCTCTACGCGGGCGGCCAATCGGGCGGCGGCTTCTTGCCCACCCCTCGATTCGTGTATGCATGGGACGGCAGCGCGTGGACGCCCTTTGGCTCCGTCGATGGCGGCGACGTGTACGCGATCACCGTACTCGCGGACGGACGGGTCGCCGTTGGCGGCAACTTCACGGGCATCGATGGCGTGGAGGCACCGGGAATCGCCGTATGGAACGGCACCGAATGGAGCCGATGGGGTTCGGCCCTCTCGGAAGGCGACCAGGTCCTGGCGATCTACGAGCGACCGGCCGGCGAGCCGTGCATTGCGGGCGGCTTTTCCGCCGACTTCGCCGATGGACGCGGCGTCGCCTGCTGGGACTCGGACATGAGCGAATGGGTCGCGCTAAGCGAAGGGCTCGCTCCGGGCCGCGTGTTCGCGCTCCTGGCCGACGGCGACGACGGCGAGCTCATCGCCGGCGGCGAGTTCGGCTACACGGACGGCGATACGGGCGACGTGCGCGCCGGCCTGGCGCGCTGGGACGGCGCAAGCTGGAGCGTCTTCGCCGGCGGCGTGTCCGGCGGCGACATCAACCGCGTTCGTTCGCTCGCACGCGACAGCGAGGGACGCGTCATCATCGGCGGCCGCTTTGGCGTGGTCGATCCGCTCGGCGAGGGCGTGCGCGCCAGCGGGACGGCGGTTTGGGACGGTAGCGCGTGGGCGGCCTTCGGCGATCTGCAGGACCCGCTCGAGGTGTTCATTCCGGGCCTCGCGGGAGCCCACGATATCGCCATCCAGGACGACGGCGACGTCGTGCTCGGCGGGATTTTTCTGCAAGTCGACGGGGCGATCGCCAGCGGCATCGCGCTGCGCTCGGACGGACCTTGGCAGTCCCTTCAAGCGGCGGGCGCGACCTTCGAGGGTCTCGGCGGGAGCGGCTTTCACGTCGCCGCCGGACCGGACGACGCACTCTTCATCGTTGGGGGATTCTCCTTCGCCGGAAGCGTGCGCGCCAACGGCGTGGCCAGCTGGAACGGCGCCGGCTGGGAAGCGCTCGGCGCCGGTCTTCCCGACGACGCGGCCGTAAGCGCAACGGCCGTCGATCCAGCGACGGGCGAGCTGGTGATCGGCGGTGAGTTCACACTGAGTCAAGACGGTCGAGACATTCGAAATCTCGCGCGCTGGGACGGAACGGGATGGCGCGCGATCGGCGACGCGCCGGACGGACCGGTTAGCGCACTCAGCTATGGGCCCGGTGGTGATCTGCTCGTTGGCGGCTTCTTCAGCGCCATCGGCGAGGTGAGGGCGCAGCGCGTCGCCCGCTGGGATGGCAGCGCCTGGACCGCGCTGGGCCAGGGGCTCGGCGGCTCCGCCGACGAGGGCGTCGGCGCGATCGCCGAGGGGCCAGACGGCACGGTCTGGGCGACGGGCAGCTTTGTCGAAACGGGCGCCGGCGACGCCGCTCAGGGCTTCGCCCGCTTCGACGGGAGCGCCTGGAGCGAAGCGGGCGGCGGCCTTCGCGAGGGCTCGACGGTCCTTGCGCTCAAGGCCGACGCGCGCGGCGCGTGGCTCAGCGGTCAGTTCGCGTCCGCGTCGGACGGCACGACGCTCAACTCGATCGGCGGCTGGAACGGAACCGAGTGGATCGCCCTCGGGGACGGTCTGACGGCCTTTGGCATGCCCGCCTTCGTCTCCGACTTTGTGCTTGCCGGCGATCAGGTCATCGCCACCGGAACCTTCGGGCCCGAGGCCCTCGAAGCCGACCACTTGGCGTGGTGGAACGGCGAATCGTGGCAGGCGATTGGCATGGGCATGTCCGATCTCGGCGAGTCGCTCGCCGTTAGCGGCAACACGCTTTGGGTCGCCGGTCTGTTCGCCGCCGCGGGCGACGCGATTCCAAGTTTCGGCGTCGCCCGCTGGACCTGGCAGTAGCGATCAATCGTCTGCGGGATAGGGCGCGCGCAGCGTGAGGATCTGTTTCAGTTCCGCATAGAGGCGGGCGAAGAAGGCTTTCCCGTTGTTGCGCGCGACCTGTCCCATCGAAAGGGCGCCGAACGAACCCTGCGCAATCGTCGTGAAGGCAAAACCGACCTGGCCTAAGAACATCGAAAGGCCGATACCCGCTTGAGCGACGCAAAAGGCACCCGCAGCCACCTGGCCCACCGCAAAGAGCAAGCCAGCGCCGATGAACGAGAAGCACACGACGCCGGCGCCAAAGGCACCGATGAAGAGCACGCCGCGGCCCGTGCCGAGGGCGATCCAGCACGGCACATCTTCCGCAACGCCGACGACTGGCATGCCCATCACCGTGACGTTCGCGTCGACAGCGATGCCGAAACCAATGGCGGTCACGATGATGCTGAGGAAGATCCAAGCGAGGCGCACGCAGCAAGTGTAGCGCGCTTGGGGGAGTTCCGCCGAGGAGCCGGCCGCGCTACGATTGATGCGTGGTACGTCACCGGTTCGTTCAGCACTTTCAGGCCGAGGCGGACGCGGTGACCGGACGGGAAACGCGGACCGTCGACGGAGAGAGCCAGCCAGCGGTGAGCCAACCCTTGCCGCTCAAGGCCCGAGGCGGACGGCTCCGGGTTGCAAAGCGCCTGCTCGCACGGGGCCTGCGCTGGTCCGGCGGACTCCTCATGCTCGGACCCTTGTTCTGGCTCGCGTACGCGCTTGTCGGGGCGCCCTTCGGCGGCCCGGTCGTGGTCGCATTCGTCATGACGGCGGTGGCGTTCTTCCTTTTTCTCAATCTCTACATCATCGTCGCCGGGAGCCTCTGGATGTCCGAAGCGGGTAAGCCACGCCGGGCCGCGCCCTTCTTTGAACTCGGCGTCAAGGCGGCCGTTTCCGGCGAAGCCACCCGCGTCACCGGCACGCTGCGCGCCATCGAGGCAAGCAAGGCCGGGGACGTGCTCTGGACCGACGCGTGGTTTGCCAACGTCCGCCTGAGCGAGGGAACGGACTGGGTGGTGGAACGTCCGCACGCGCCGCCGCTGGTTATCGAGCTAGGGGCCGCGCCGATCGTTCTCAGCGATCGCTCTGAAGCGATCAACGCCCGCGACCTGTCGGCCAACGGCGCCGCTCCCCTCGGCGAGTCGGCCAACGAAGCCGGCCGCGCCGTGCGCCTCCGAAGCGGTGATTCGGTGACCGTCTACTTCACCGGGGCCGCCCCCGAGCCCGTGTCCCTCGACAGCCTCCAACTTCACAGCCGGACCCGGGCTTTTCACCGCGAGAGCGCCGCCTACCGCGGCGCCGCAGCGCGCGGCGAGCGCGTTCGCTGCACGCCTGACGCCCGCGTGGCGGTCTTTCGGGATGCACCACTCGCCTAAGACCCCGGGATCGGGCGTGTACGAGTCCCAATGGTTCGCGGGGCGATGCGACGGCAAGGTTGACGGACGCAAATCGCGCGCGACCCTGCGTACGCGTCGAGAACATGGATTCGTCGACGCTGACCGGCGCCACGTGCACCTTCGATCGCATCGGCTCACCGATACCACCCTTGAGCGCCCCCCATGACCGCCCGCATCCTCACGTTTCTGCTGAAAACCGCCGTCGCGCTGGTGGCCCTATCGATACCGCTCGTGGGGGCCTGGCTCGGCTCATCGCTTGCAGCGATGCTGGACGGGCCGAAGTGGGTCGCGCCCGTGGTCGCGCTTCTCGGTTTTCCAGTGCTGCCCTTCCTCTGGGAGGGGTGGGCTCGTGCCCGCCGAAAGGACGAAGCAACGAAGGCGATTCTCACCACCTGGGACCGCGTGATCCTCCGCACCCTCGTACTCAACTTTGCCTTCGTATCAGCCTTCGTGGCCTTCGACTCCGACCGCATGTTCACGGCCCTTTCCACGCGAGGCGATTGGATGCTCGACGACGCCGAGGGACCGCGGGTTGAGCAGGTGCGGAGCGGACTCTTCGCCACCGTCGAAGGCCTCGAGTGGCTGCTCATCGGCGCGGAGGCCGACAACCTCTACCGGGACTTGGTCGACGACGACGCGCCCCCGCCAGACCTCGGCGATTCGGCCCGCCCCTCCGATCCCGTTCCAGCGCCGAACGATTCCGCGCACAGTTCACCAACTTCGCGCGACCAGCGACCATCGAGCGATTCGCCTTCGCCCGCGGTGGCCCCGGAGCGCAGCGATTCGTCGAACGATGCGGCCCCAGAACGCGATTCGCCTTCGCCCACGGTGGCGGGGCGCAGCGATTCGTTGAATGCACCGGACAGAAACGCACCTGCGCCTACCGCCGAGGCGCGCTGGCCCTTCTCCCAAACGCCCAGCGCCGCCGCGAC
>JBCCRV010000100.1:0-14679 GCA_039201085.1 Myxococcota bacterium
GTCAGCCTTTTCGAAGCCCGCGCCTACGCGCGCTGGGCCGGCGCCGACCTGCCGACGGAAGACGAGTGGGAGTTCGCAGCGCGAACCGAAAGCGAGCGCGCCGCGCAAATCGAAAGCGAGCATGTCGAAGCCGCGTCTGATCGCCAAAGCGAGCGCACGCTCACCGGCGATGCACCCGCGCACGCGGACCTCGCCTCACCCGGCGGCGCACCGAAGGCGAGCGAAAGCCTCTTTGGTGGCGTGTGGCAGTGGACAAAAACCCCCTTTTACCCGCGCGAGGGCTTCGTCGCCCATCCCTACGAAGGCTACTCCTCCCCCTACTTCGACGGCATCCACCACGTGCTTCGCGGCGGCTCCTTCGCCACGGACCGCGCCATCGCCCGCGCCACCTTTCGCAACTGGTTCGTCCCCGAAACCCGTCAAATCTTCTGCGGCCTACGCCTCCGCCACTCGCCGTAGTACTGCGCCGGTTCCGCACCGGCGAACGCCTACCCCCCAGCTCGCCCGCGCGGGGTCTGCCGCGGAGTCCGCCGGCTCCCCACCGGTAAAAACACAGCCGAAGCAGTCTCAGCGCGCGGGACCAAGTTCGCCGGCACAGACGAACGAGTTCACTTGCTCGATGCTGCCCGCGCGTATGGACCAGGAGTTGCGCGTCTATGCCTTTAGAACACGGGGTCACATGAGCCTCAGTTCCGCGCCCGCCGCTTGAAACACACGAGATCGAGAGGGCACTGGTTTCCCCCATTCTTTTCACTCGTTCGACGGTTGTAGAAGGCGGGGGCGAGGGGCTTTGCCCAGAGGGCGCTTTGAAGCCCGACGGCGAAGGCGGCGGCGTGGACCGCGAGCGCACGCCGCGTCCACAGCAGCTTCAAGCGCGGCGAGCGGGCAAAGCCCCGCTCCCCACCGGTTCCCCACCGGCGTCGAGTCACGTCGCCACGAACGCCCAACCAGGCTAACGTCCTCCCGTGCTGCGACTGGTGTACGCGAACCGGACCGAGGCGCTCGTCGACGGCTTTGTCGATGCGATCGCGGATCGCCGCTCGCCCCTCGAGCCGCTGCGCATCGTGGTCCCAAGCTCGCACATGCAGCGCTACCTGACCTTGGGGGTCGCCGAGCGCGAAGGGGTCTTTGCGAACGCGCGTTTTGCGCGCCTCGAGTCGCTGGCGCGCGTTGCCCTCGGCGCGCCGCCCCTCAACCGCAGCGCGTGGACCATGGCCGCCCTTGGCGTGCTGCTCGACGATGCCGCTCTCGAAGGCGCGGTCTTTGAGCCCCTTCGCCGCTACTTGGGTGCGGCGGACCAAGACGGCCGGGGTGCGGCCCAGCTCGCGACCCGTCTCGGGGTGCTCTTCGAATCGTATGCGCTCGCTCGCCCTGAAATGGTGGAGCATTGGCTCCGCGGCGCGCCCCATCCTTCGGACGGTCTCTCGAGCGACGCCCCCTGGCAGCGCGCGCTCTTCGAAGCCACCGTCGAACGAACGCGCCGGCTGCCGTTGGGCAGCGCACTCCTAAAGGAGCAGCACCGCTTGGGCGACGGGCCGCCCATCTACGTGTTTGGGCTCTCGTACATCGCACGCACGTACGTGGCCTTTCTCGATGCGCTGGCCCAAAGGCGCGACGTGCATGTGTTCACCCTGAATCCCTGCCGTGAGTTCTGGGAGGACGTCGCATCTGCGCGCGATGTGCGTGCGGCCCAGCAGACCTTTGACTTCGCCGAAGGCGCCGACGCGCCCACCGCCGATCCGCCGATCCTGGCGCTTTGGGGGAAGCCCGGCCGTGAGCACACGCGCGATCTCAACGAGCGGGCCGAAGCCGGCTTCGAGGGCCGCTTTGTCGATCCGCTGGAAGAGCGTCCCTCGGTGCTGGCGCGTCTTCAGCAGGACGTGCTCGATCGACGCGTTCGACCACAGCGGCTCAGCGCCGACGGTAGCCTCGTCGCGCGCGCATGCCCCAACTTGCGCCGCGAGATCGAAACGGTCGCGACGAGCATTTGGCGCTTTGTGGCGGCCTCGCCAAAGCTGCGCTTCAACGAGATCGCCGTGATGGTGCCGCGCGAGCGGCGCGCCGACTACCTGCCGGCGCTTCAGTCCGTCTTTGCGGAAGCGCAGAACCTGCCCCACCACGTCGTCGATCTGCCGCTCCTCCAGGACAGCCCTGTCGCGTCGGGTGCGCTCGAGCTGCTCGCGCTTGCCGAGACCTCGCTGCGCCGGCCTGACCTCTTGCGCGTGCTGACCCATCCCGCGGTGCGCGGACCACGCTCCGCCGCGTGGCCGGAGATCATCGACGAGCTTGGCATCTTTCACGGTTTGGACGCGGAAGCCCACGAAGGTACGTACATCGAGGGCGACCGCCTCAACTGGGATCAAGGCGTACGGCGCCTTGCGCTTGGGCTCTTTATGGATGACGTCGCCGTGAGCGACGGACCCGTCGAACTCGACTCGGAGCGCTATTTCCCCGCGCAGGTTCACCGCGACGACGAAGCCGCCCAGCTTGCCGCCCTCGTGCGCTCCCTTTGCGAAGACGTGCGCTACGCGCGAAGCGCGCACCTGAGCTTGGACGAATGGAGCCGTTTCTTTGGCGCGCTCTTTTCCGCCTACCTAAGCGCCGACGACGCGAATGCGGAGCAGGCCCTTCGCCGCTGTTTGGGTGCGGCGGCGGCCATTGGCCACGCGGCGGAGGACGCCAAGCTCGCCGAGCGCGTGAGCTACCGCTGCGCGGCGGAGCTCTTGCGCGGTGGCCTGGAGCGCCTTGGCGGCAACCGCGGGGAGTACCTCGCCGATGGCGTGGTTGTGTCCGCCCTGGCGCCCATGCGCGCCATTCCCTTTCGGCACGTGTTCATTCTGGGCCTCGGCGAAGGTGACTTTCCCACACCCGAGCGGCACGACCCGCTCGACCTTCGTCGCCTGCAGCGCATGCCCGGCGATGTTCGCCCGGCGGAGCGCGACCACTACGTGTTTTTGGAGGCCCTGCTCTCGGCGCGTGAGAGCGTGCAGCTGAGTTGGGTGGCCCGCGACGCACTCACGGGCGATTCGATTCCCGGCGCCGCCGTGCTCGAACAGCTGTGCACGATCGTCGAGCGTGACTACCTCGCGCCGGGCCAGTCCCTTCGTGAGCTTGTGCGGGTTCGCCGGCACGAAGATGTCGACGGCCAGACGCCCCTGCGCGACGCCCTTCGCGAGGCCGAAGCCGCCACGCACCAGCTCACGATCGAGACCGCCGATTTGACGCCGCCGGGGCTGACGTGGCGCGAAGACGAGGGCACCTTCGAGCTTTCGCTCGCCTCGCTGCGCGCCTTTCTTGAGGCGCCCGCCCAGGGCTGGGCGCGGGCCGTGCTGGGCCTCTACGACGCGCGCGAAGACGCCGCGGCGAAGGCGGATGAGCCGCTCGCGCCCGAGCCCCTCGACCGCGCGATGCTGCTGCGGGAAGCCTTTGAAGAGGCGCTGCGTCAGCGTCAGTCGCCGCAGGTTGCGTATGGCCGACTCGTCGAGCGGTTAAAGGCCGCTGGCCGCTGGCCCCTTGGTCTCTTGGCGGAGCGCGCCGGGCGGGCCGATATGGCCGTCTTTGAAAGCTGGGCGCGCGTATACCGCGCGGCCCTTTCGCACGGTGCAGGCCCGACCCGGGTGACCTTTGGCGACGTCGCTGGGCGCGGTCCGGTGGAGCGGCGCGCGGCGATCGAACTTCAGGTCGGCGGCTGCACGGTGCGCCTGTCGGGCCAGACGGAGCTGCTGGCCGAAGGGGGCGCGAGTTCGCTCGTGCTGGTGCCTCGGTCGGCGCCGCCGGGTGCCGCGGCCATACGCGAACGCCTTCGCTACGCCCTTCGTGGCTACATCGACGCGCTTGCCCTTGCGGCGAGCGATGGCGACGCCAAGTCGCACCGCGCGCTCGTGCTCTACGGCGGTGAAGGGGGCCAGGAAGCGTCCACGCGTTTTGGGCGTCTTGAGCGCGCCGAGGCGCGCCAGATTCTGACGGACCTGAGCGGTGAACTGCTTTCTGGTCCCCACGCGTACCGCTTGCCCGCTGCGGCGGTCTTTCGTTTGGCAAGGCGCTGGGAGGGCCGCAGCGCCGAAAGCCTGCGGCGGGCCTTGGAACTCGAAACGCGTGCGCCCCTCGGTCCGCTCCGAGCGGACGAGCTCCCGCTGCCCGAAGCTCAGGAGGCGCTTGGCTACGCCGAGCGGCGTTTTGGTCCCTTCTTGCGCGCCACGGGGTTTGCGTCGTGAGCGTCGCCCACGTTCGCCATCCGGAGATCGTGCGGATCCTGCGGGGGCGCCGGCATGCCGTCGTCGAAGCGTCTGCGGGCACGGGCAAGACGTACACGCTCGAGCACCTCGTGCTCGACCGCCTGCTCGAAGGCGCGGCGCTCGACGCGATCTTGGTCGTGACCTTCACGGAGAAAGCAACGCGCGAGATGAAGCGGCGCATTCGGGAAAGCCTCGCGCGTCTGTTGGAGGCCCCGCCGAGCGCGCCCGAAGAAGGCACCTGGCGGCTCGACGACACTGCGCGCCAGCGCCTGCAGAACGCATGGGTCGACTTCGACCGCGCGCAGATCTTCACGATCCACGGCTTTTGCCAGCGCGTGCTCTCGGACCACGCGTTTCGTTCGGGCCGACCCTTCGGCCACACGCTCATCGAACCGCGCCGCGCCTTTGGCGAAGCGTTTCGGGAGACCCTTCGTGTGCTCTTGGCGCAAGAAGGCAGCCTGCGGCGCGTGCTTTTGCGAACGCTCGAGGAGCTCGATGTGGAAGCGCTTGAATCGCAGCTCTATTCATGGCGTCATGAAGCGCCCTACGTGCGGCCGCGCTGGGACGAGGCGCGTTTTGCAACGGCCCTCGATGCGCTGGCCCGCACCGAAGCCTTCGACCTCCGCGCACTGCGCGGCGACGTGGCGGAACGTGTACGGCGGAGGCTTCAGGCGCTGGTGAAGGTAGCCCGTGACGCACTTTCGGCGGGCACGTACCTCGATGCGCTCATCGAAGTCGATTGCTGGGGCGCGCACGAAGTCGTGCAGGGCAAGGCGACGCGCCTTTGGATCACGGAGCGACTCGAACAAACGCGTGCGCCCGTCGCCTCGCTCGTGACCGATCTCCTAGGCGCGGCGCCGCCGACCTTTGGCGTGCTCGTGCATCGCCTGCTTCCGCGCGTCGAAGCGCGTTTGCGGGAGCGAAAGCTGCGCAGGAGCGAAATCGATTTCGACGATATGCTCGACCTGGTCGAGCGTGCCTTGGCGACGAACCCGGCGCTCGTGCAGACGCTGCGGGCCCAGTACGCCCACGCCTTCGTCGACGAGTTTCAAGACACGGACCGGGTGCAGTGGTCGATCTTTCGGCGCCTCTTCGTCGAGGGCGGCGAAGGCTCACTCACGGTCATCGGCGATCCGAAGCAATCGATCTACGGCTTTCGCGGCGCCGACACGCGCACGTACGCGGAAGCGTGCGCTGAACTCGGCGAGCCGACACCCCTTGACCGCTGCTTTCGTGCCACACGACGGCTGGTGGACAGCTACAACCCGATCTTCGAGGAGGATTTCTTCGCGGACGGCCTCCACTACCGTCCCGTGTCGGCCGAAAGCAGCGCGTCCCTCGTAAGCGACGGCGTGGAGAGCGACGTGAACGGCGAGGTAGTCGGGCACTCGGCGGCCCTCTGCCTTTGGCAGCCGGTGGCGCCGGAAACGCCCCGAGTGGCCGACGTGCGGAGGTGTTTGGGCGAGCGCATCGCCGCCGAAGCGATTTCGCTTTCGCGCCGGTGGCGCTTTGGCGAAGCCCCCGTGAAGTTCAGCGATATGCAGGTGCTTGTTCGCAACGCCAGCGAGGCCGTTCCGATTGCCGCAGCCTTCGATCGCGCGAGCGTGCCCTACGTGTTCTACAAGCAAGACGGACTCTTCGAGACGGCAGAAGCCCGCGGCATGCTCGCCATGCTACGGGCCGTCGCCGATCCGCACGTGGCTTCGGCGAAGCTGCGCGCCTGGATGACCGCGTTCTTCGACGTGCCCGTCGAATTGCTCGCAGCGGCGCTGGCGGCGGAGCCGGACCATCCATGGAACCTGCGCCTGCAGCGCTGGCATCGACGTGCCCTTCGGCGCGAAGCGGGCCTCCTAAATGCGCTCCTCCGTGAGTCGGGCCTTACGCGCCGCTTGCTCATGCGCGGGAAGATGCGGGCACTCACGAACTACGAGCACTTGGCGGAGGTGCTTGAAGGCGAGCTAGGCGCCAGCATGCGTCTCGAAGATGCGGCGTCGCTCCTCGAAGCGCTCATCGATGGCCGCGCCCATCCGCGCTCGGGCGGGGCGCTTCAGCGCGCGACGGACCGAACGGACGCCGTGCAGATCCTCACGATGCACAAGTCGAAGGGCCTCGAGGCAACCGTCGTGTTTGTAGCGGGTGGTTTCACGCGCAGCGGCGCGCGCGGGCGCTTTCAGCCCGTCAGCGCCTATGCGGACGGCGAGCGGCAGGCGTGGCTCAAACCGCTTCCGGCGGCGGCGGAGCGTGCCGCCCGTGAAAAGGAACGGGCCGAAGACGGGCGCCTTCTCTACGTTGCGCTTACCCGCGCAAAGGCGCGGCTTTACCTGCCCTACTTTGGTCCGCCACCGATACAGGCGGGCGCGGCGCCCGAACGCACGCTCGAGCGGATCAACGGCTCCTACGCGCCCCTCGACGCGCGTCTTCGCACGTTGGTCGCGTCGGGCTTTGTCGACGAGGACCGCGTGCGGTTTGAGCGGGTTCCCCTTGAGTTCGAAGCGCCGCGCCTCGAACGTCAGCGAACGCTGACGGCGGTGCCGCAGCGCACTTCGCCGCCACCCTTTGACGACCTCATCGAGGCGCGACGCGGCTTTGTCGTCACGTCGTACACGCGGATGAAGGCCGGGGCGAAGAAGGGTTATGTGGCGCCGGCGCTCGATGAAGGCAGCGCTGGTGTGGTCGCGGAGGAAGCCGTCGCCGAGGCGGCACCAGAGCCGGCGGTGGAAGAAACGCTGCCCGGCGGCGCCGGCGTCGGCATCTTTCTCCACGAGGTGCTTGAGGAACTCCCCTTCGAAGGTCTCGATGCGCCCTTTGACACGTGGCGCGAGACAAGCGCGCCGCTCTTTGCACGCTGCGCGCGCCGCCAAGGCCTGGATGAGTCGGTGCTCGAACCGGCGGCCCGCCTGATCTACGACGCGCTGATCGCGCCGCACGAGCTCGAAGCCGAAGGCACGTCGCTTTCATTGCCGAAGGGCTTTTCCGCGGTACGAGGCGGCGTGCCCGAGATGGAGCTCTTCTACCCCGTTCCGGAGCGCGCTCACCCGGCGCTCGGTTCGTTGGGTCGATGCACCATCGAACGAGGCGTGGTGCGCGGCATCGTCGACCTCGTCTTTGAGCATGAGGGGCGCGTCTACGCACTCGATTGGAAGAGCGATCGCGTCGGCGATGCCGACCTACGAGCGCACGTCGCGGCGAACTACGAGCTGCAGCGGACGCTCTACACACTAGGGATCGTGCGCTGGCTCAAGCTCAACGCCGCGAGCTACGAGCGTTTTGGCGGCCTGATCTATGTGTTCCTTCGCCGTCCCCAAGACGGCGTTGTCTTCGAGCGGCCGACCTGGGACGAGGTGCAGCGCTGGGACGAGATCTTGCGAAGCAGCGCAGAGCCCTTCGGTTACGCGTTGGTCTGAATAGACCCTCACGCGGCGGAAGACGGCTGAACGAGCGCGAGCGGAGCGGCCTCATCGGAGGCGGCGACGGGTAGGGTCACGCGGGCTTCGCGCTGCAGGCCATCGATTTGGGCGAGCCATGACTCAATGCGGTGGAGCGAGCTTGCCGCTTCGCGCACGTCGTACTCTTCGATGCTCTTCAGCGCGATCGCCGCCAGGTCTCGGCTGACCATGACGGGCTCTTGCACGTCGCTGGCAAACTGTTCCAGCTCGTCGCGGGCCACGCGCAGCTCATCATGGGCGACCTTAAGCCGCGTCCGCGCGCTTTCGGCTCGTTCGAGCGTTCGCTCCAGCGCCTGCAGTCTCGGACGAAACACCGCGACGGCGGCCCAAAGCAGCATGAGTCCAGTGAGCGCCGAGAGGGACCAGAGCCCCACCTTCAGCCAGCCGATGCGGCTCTCAGCCGACACTTCAAGGCTTGACACGGCGGCGTCGAGTTCGGCGAGAACTTCGAGGCGCATCGACGCGATGGCGGCGGCGGCGTCACGGTTGTGAGGGTCTACGCTTAGCGTACGCGCGTGCGCCATGTACCCGTCGGCGAGGGCGCTTCGTGCACCGCCGTGTGCTGCCAGCCACTCGGCGTTGGCGGCAAATCGTTCGGTGACGGTCTGCAGTTCACCCAAGACATCTGGGTTTGTGTCGAGGGTGGCCGCCGCCAGCGCGATGCGCTGCGAGAGCATGCGCTGCATGCCGCTGATATTTACGGCATGAGCAGTCTGGTCGACGGTGGCGTAATCGGCGGTTGAAAGGGCGTGAATTGAGAGGACGATCGCGCCCAGCATGAACGCCGTTGCAAGCGCCCGAAGGCTTCGGCGGTGGGTTGATGAGGAAGTTTGGCGGGACGAGAAGAGGCGCATCGATTCGGTGGCGAGGGTTTTGGAAGCCCCCGCGCTCTCCTCGACGTACGGATCGATGGCTCGGATATTTAGACCGCTTGCATCTTGAAAAAGCGGCGCGTTGCTTACTCGGCCGCAGATGTGTCCGCGTGCACCGATGCATCCGTGTCGCAGGATTCGAGCAGCTCAATTGCTCGCGAGTGATGACTCGCGGACCCGAACTTTGTGCAGCAATTGTTCACGACGGCAGGACGAAGGGCGAGATACGCTTCGCATGGCCCGCATCGAACTCACTGCCGCCGTCCTCGTGTGTGCCCGATGGACGCACGACTCGGATCCTCGCTCTGCGACCGCGTGCTGTCGCCCTGCGAACCGGGGACTCCGGCGAAGCTCTCGGAGAACGCGCCGCTGGGGCGGCGGCTCAGCCTCGACGAGCTCGCTCCTTTGAACGGGTGGTCTACGCCACCGCGATCGTCGAGCGCCGACGGAGACGGCGCGCGTTTCGTTCGGCCGAATGACGGGCGGCGCAGATGCGCTTGGTCTGAAAGGCCCGGTAGGAAAAGAGGCCGTAGAGCTGGGGAACGCCGAACAGCAGCCGCGTTCGCAGGCCGGCAGCCCCCGGCGGATGGGCGTAGTCGACCACGTCGACCACTTCCGTGTTGGTTTCATCGACGGGCGTAAAGCGGTGCGTGTGGCGCCAGTGGGCGAGCGGACCAGCCTGCTGCACGTCCGTGAATCCATGATCGGACACGTCCTCGTGCCGCGCATGCCACTCGATTCGAAGCGGCCAGAGCTTCAACACGAACTGGGCAACGGCGCCCTCCTCCACGGTGCATCCACGCACCAGTTCAACCTGCATCGGCGGCGGCGTCAGAAGCTCCAGGGCGTCCGTCGAGCCGTGAAAGTCCTGAACGATCGCGAGCGGCGCGGCGACGATCATTCGGTGGCGGAAGATAGGCACAGCCGAGTCGTGGGGGCGTCCTTCTGCTCCGCCAAGCGCCGTTACCCCAGGCTTCACGCCGGTTATTTCCCTTTTTAGAAGAGAGCGCCGTAGAATTTCGCCGTGAATGCGACGCACATCCGTCTGCGGTGGCTGACGGCTGAGGGAACGACCGAACCGGTAACGGTCCCCGTTCGCTCCGTCAGCGAGCGGGGCGCTTTTGCCATGCTCGCCACGTCACACGGTCCGGGCACACGTGGCAACTACGAGCTCTTGGACGCGGCCGGGAGCGTCGTTCGCGAGGGTTCGTGCCGCATCATGTTCCAGAAAAAAGGTGCCGGGATCGGCATCGCTTTGCTGGCAAAACCGCCGCTTCGCCGCTCGTCGGTTCCGCCCGGAGCACCTGCGCGTCGACCTTCGGCGCCGCCGAAGAAGGCGGTCGAAGCGACGCCGGACGAACCGGTTACCGAGGTCGTCGGCGCGCTTTCGGAGGACGGGGCAAAATCCCCCGGAAGCGATGAGCCGCCCGAGCGCATCCTTGGCTCGCGACCGCCCAAGAAGCGTCTCCAGGCACGGACCGTTCAAGGGATCGGCATTCCCGGTCTCACGAAGCCGAAGCCCATGGGCGACGGCGATGCGGGGGAAAATGCCCCGAAGAAAAAGGCACGGCCGCGCACGGTGCATGGCATCGGCCCGATGCCGGCGTCCCCCCTACGCCGTCCGCCGGTCGGGAAGAAGCCAGCGACGGGAGCGGCGGAACCTGCGCCACCGGACCCTGCGCCACCACCGGACCCTGCGCCACCACCGGACCCACCGGACAGTGCGCCACCAGAGTCCGTGGACGCCGGCGGAGAACAAACGGACGCCACAGAAACGGCGAACGCCGGCGCACAACCAACGGACGCCAGCGCGGGAAGCGTGGATCCGACGGGAGCGACGGAAGCGCCAGCCTACCGCCCGCCTTCGCCGAGCGTGCTGCGCGACGAATCGCTGCGCGACGAATCGCAGGTCGACGAATCGCAGGTCGACGACGTTCCGGTCGACGAAGCAATCGCGAGCGTGCCGCCCACGCCTGCGTTGCTCGATTTGCCCCTCGATGACGCCGCTTTGGCGCCCACGCCGGATGACCTACCCGAGCTCGATCCGCCGGATCCGCCATCCCGCGATCCTGACGAGCTCCCCCGGGCGGCGAAGGGAAGCGTGCCCGACCTCGAGCTTCCTTCGGCGGCCGTTGCCGTGGAAACACCCATCCTTGACACGCTTCCCGAGCTGCCCAAGTGGGAGCCGCCGCCGCCGTCGCCGCCGCCGCCGCGTTATGACGCTGGGTCCTGGGAACCGCCCGTTTATAAGCCGGCGCTGATATCCGATTCGCCGGAAGACGGCGCGGAGTCGCTTCCGACGCTCGAAGAATCGGTGGACTCGCTTCCGACCCTCGACGATCCATCGCCCTCGGAGGCGCCGTCGATTCCTCTCCCGGCGCCGGCTTCGAAAGCGCCGTCGATCCCGGCGCCGGCCGCCGAGTCGACTTCGCGGGCCCCCAGCCCGCCGCCCTCACTGACCCCCCGCGAGTCAGCGGCGAAGCTCTCGGCCCGCACGGCCCGCGTCGCGACGCGCGTATCCGGTTCCGGGGCGACGGGCCTCGCCATCGGTATCGATCTCGGCACAAGCAACACCTGCGCGTCGTCGATGATCGACGGCCAGCCGCAGGTGATCCCTACGCGTTTCGGCACCAACACGGTGCCGTCCGTTCTCACGGTCATCGACAGCCGGGTGGTGGTCGGTCACGCGGCGGCGAAGCGCATGATCATGAATCCCCACGAGACCATCTACGGAAGCAAGCGTCTCGTTGGCCGCGCGTACACGGAAGAGTTGGCGGACGAGTACCAGCCCTCCTTTGCGTACCCACTCGTGGAAACGGAGGACCACCGTTTTGGCGCGTCCCTTCGTGGCCGCGTCATCTCCTTCGAACAGGTCGCCGAGTACCTCCTGGCGGAAGTGCGGGATGTGGCCGAAGGGCATCTTGGCGAGCGCGTTCATCGGGCCGTCATCACCGTACCGGCGTACTTCGGCGAAGCGCAGCGCGATGCGGTGCGTCGGGCAGCCCGAGGCGCGCGACTCAGCGTCGATCGCCTTGTGCCTGAGCCGACGGCGGCGGCGATCGCGTACGGCTACGACGCGCAAAAGGCGCACACGCTGGTCGTCTTTGATCTTGGCGGCGGCACCTTCGATGTGTCCGTGCTCAAGGTCGGCGGAAACCGCTTTGAAGTGCTTGCGACGGGCGGCGACGCGTTCTTGGGCGGCATCGACGTGGACGACTTGATCGCCGGCTATCTGCTCGAGGAGTTCCAGCGCGTTGAGCGCACGACGCTCGAGCCCACGCCGCAGCAGCTGGCGCGCCTTCGGGACGCCGCCGAGGAAGCGAAGCGCGACCTTTCGATGCAGGCGCGGGTGGCGATTCACCTTCCGCATTTCGCGCACATCGACGACGCGCCGCGTGAGCTGCGCGCGACGGTCGATCGTGAGAAGCTCGACGAACTCGCCAGCGGGTTTGTCGACCGGCTGATCGCGATCACGGCAGCAACGCTCGCCGATTGCCGGATGACGCCGCACGACGTCGACGACATTCTGCTCGTCGGGGGCATGACGCGCATGGCGCTGATTCCCGAGCGCGTTCAGGAGTACTTCGGTCGACGCCCGTCGAAGCGCATCAACCCGGACGAAGCGGTGGCCCTTGGCGCCGCGCGCCTCGCCGCGTCGGGCGGCATCGTTGAGCTCCTGGATGTGCTTCCGTTGAGCATTGGCGTGGCTGGACAAGGCCGGCGCTTTCAGCGGCTCCTTCCGCGGAACACCTCCGTTCCGATGGAGCGAAGCTTCACCCTTCGAACGCGCTTCGAGGACCAGAACGAGTACCGCCTGCCGCTCTTTCAGGGTGAACGGGAAGACGCGGCGGCGAACGAATACCTCGGCACGCTGATGCTCGAAGAGATCCCACCCGGTCCGGCGGGCGCCGAATTGGAGCTGCTCTTCTCGCTCGACGAACAGTGCTACCTGGAAGTGCGGGCGGCGCACGTCGCGTCCGGCCGGGGGCTTGCGGTGTACATCAACCGCGAAGAAGGGGCCGAAAAGGCCATCGAGCGCCTCGAGTCGTACAGCGGTCCCAAGCAGGAATCGAAGAAAACGCCTCGCCGCGGCTTGGGCCGCTTTTTTGGAAAGCTCCGCTCGCTTTTTGGTCGAAAGTAACCGCGACGGGGTTCGTTGCGCGGCGCAAATGGGGTGCGTGCGCCGACGCACAAGGCCTGGATGGCACGGCGGACTTTTCGCAAGGCTCCTGTTAGAAGGTGGCCATGAGCCTCAAACTGGGCACCGTAGCCCCCGATTTCAAACAAGACAGCACGCACGGCGAGATCGCCTTTCACGAATGGAAGGGCGAGAGCTGGTGTGTGTTCTTCAGCCATCCCGCGGACTTCACGCCCGTCTGCACGACGGAGCTTGGCACCGTCGCCCGGCTGAAGCCTTCCTTCGACAAGCGCGGCTGCAAGGTCCTGGCGCTCAGCGTGGACCCCGTCGAAAGCCATAACGGCTGGGTGAAGGACATCAACGAAACGCAGAACGTCGAGATGAACTACCCGATCATCGCCGACGCGGACCAAAGCGTCGCCAAGGCGTACGGCATGATTCACCCCGACGCGAACGAGAAGCTGACCGTGCGCAGCGTTTTCTTCATCGACGGCCAGCACAAGGTGCGCGCTACGCTCACGTACCCGCCGGCGACGGGCCGCAACTTCGCGGAGATCCTCCGCGTGCTCGACGGCCTGCAGCTCACGGACAGCCACCAGGTGGCGACCCCGGCGAACTGGCAGGACGGCGACGACGTGGTGATCGTTCCGAGCCTGAAGGACGAAGACGAGCTCAAGGCAAAGTTCCCGAAGGGCTACAAAGAGGTAAAGCCGTACCTCCGCGTGACGCCCCAACCGAACAAGTAAGCGCATCTGGGGCGCCGGCAGGGCTTCCATGTCCACGCCCCGTGGGCACTGCGGAGCTGGCGTGGACGCGACTCGCGTAGCTTGCGGTCCACGCCGGCACCGAGGTCGCCGGGGCCCCCCGTTGCCCGCGGGACTTGGACACGCCGTCGCCGCAGGCCTCCGACAAGACGACGCCCGCCCTGTGGCCCTTGCCGCCGCTCGCGTGCGGCACCTCGACGAGCGTGCCGACCTTGTCGCCGACCTGGCCGAAGGCTGGGCCTGCTGGATGGACGGCACGTCCGGCCCCGACGCCGGCGCCCTTCACAAACGCGGCGCGGCCCTGCGATTTCCTTCGCTGACCATTGAAGCGATGAGCCTTGCGGCACTCATGGAGCTCGAAGCCGGCGACTTCGAGAGCGCGCTGCGTCGCGCCCGTCGCGCGTCCCGCATGGCCCGTGCGGAAGCGATTCCCTACGCCGAAATCCTCGCCAATGTGGTGCTTGCCCGTGTACGCCGCCTGCAGGGTCGACCACACCTGGCCCTTCGGATTCTCACGGCCCTGCGCCGATACGCCCCCAGCGTTTGGACACGATGGATCGACTGGGAAGCGCTGCTCGCCGGCCAATGGTCGAGCGCCGATGCGCCGCTGCCCGCCTTGCTGCGCGCGGCGCGCAGCGGCGATGTTTACGAGACGCGCGTGCAGCTTCAGCGACTGCATTCGGTAGGGGCGCCAAAAGCGTTGGCGCGCGACGCCGCTCTCGCGGGCGAGCTCTTCGAACCCGCGCCGGGCGCGAACCTCGCGCCGTGGCAGCGCGGCGACGAAGAAACGCTGCCGCTTTCCCTTCAGGGCCTGGCGTATGCGAGCGAGGAAACCTCTTCGACCGAACTCCACGCCGTCGGGCCGGAAGGCGCAAGACGCGTGCCCCACGTCGCGGCCCCCCTCGCCGAAGCGGAAGGTTTTGCCATTGCCAAAGGCCGGCGCCAACCGCGCGCGGACGCCGCCCTCGCGCTCCTTGCGCTGGCGCGTTCGCCCCTCACCAAGACCGCCTACTTCGAAGCGCTCTACGGCTTCGAATACGACCCGGCGCTCCACGGCGCGATGCTTTCGATGCACCTCGGTCGCCTCGGTCGTCGCCTCGGCGATCGCGGCGAACTGATTCTTGGCGACGTGGTGCGCATCGAGTGGAAGACCCGTTCGCTCATCCCGGAGCCGCGCTGCGCCGAACTGCTTCCGCAGCGCGCCCTTCGCGTGCTCGCCGAGCA
>JBCCRV010000101.1:0-14616 GCA_039201085.1 Myxococcota bacterium
GCTGCTCGGCGGCGGGCTCGTCGCCTATTTGGGCGTCTTCGAGTTTCCCCTCGATCCCAAGGTGTACTTGATCGACCACCTTCCCGTGCTCGTGAACGGAAGCGAGTTTGTGATCACCGCCGTCGTCGCGATCGTGATCTGCACCACGGCGACGGTCGCGCCCAGCGCCTGGGCGGCGCGCATGCTTCCCGTCGAAGGCTTGCGCTACGAATGAACGACCTTGTTCTTCGCGGCGTAGAAGCGAGCGATGCGGAAGCGCTCTTGGCGATCGAACAGCGCCTCGTCAAAGCGGGCCACGGCATGGTCCGCACGTTGGGCGACCTTCCCGCCGTGGATGAGTACGAGCGCCGTCTTGCGGCCATGTTGAGCCGAGGATTCTTCGGCATGATGGTGGCGGAGCTTTCGCACGACGCCATCCTCGTCGGCTACGTCCAGTGGCAGCGCTTTGAGCCTTCGCTCCTTCGCCACGCCGCGTCCCTTTCAATGGGCGTGGACCCGGCCTTTCAAGGAAAGGGCGTTGGAACCACGCTTCTCAACCACGCCCTCGAGACGCTGCGCGTCGCGGGCCTGCATCGCGTCGAGCTCTCGGTCCTGGCGGACAACGACCGGGCGAAGCGCCTTTACGAACGCGCGGGCTTTGAAGTCGAAGGCGTTCGCAAAGACTTCGTGCGCCGGGGCGAACGCTACGTCGACGACGTGCTGATGGCGCGCCGCTTTACCTAGACGCGTTATTCGCGGTACTCGAGGCATTCGAAGCCTGCGTAGGCGCGAATCGCCGAGTCGTTCTCGCCAACAAAAATAAACTGGCTGTCGCCCACGACGGACAAGGCCGTGTCGCTCAGGTCGATCTGATCCGCTTCACGCAGCGTACGCGTGCCCGAAAAGGCATAGAGACGCGACGCGACGGTGGCGAAGATGGTGGCGCCGTCGCTCCACACGTGCTCGACGACGCCGTCCACGGTGGCCCGATCGAGCGGCACGCCGAGCACGTCGGCGTTTTCCCACACTTGTAAGCGATTCATCGAGCCGGCGATCACAAGGTCCGCAGTGACCCAAAGGCTTCCCATGCGCGATTCCGAAAACACGTCCAGCTCGAGGAAGCGCTCGGACTCGAAGCGAAAGAGCCGCAGCCCGGCGTTTACCTGCGCCAGCCAGATGCGCCCATCGCGGGCAAAGGCCGCTTCGCTCCAACCGTTTGTCGCCGTGGGAACGGTGTCGAGGATACGGTACCCCTCTTCCACCCGCTCGACGGCGTGAAAGCCGTCGCCGCCCGTCGGCACGAAGGTCACGAAGCCGTCGCTCCACGCCTGGCGCGCTTCAACCAGGTCGCCCTCCGTGAGGCTCTCTTCGGTGAAGCGGCCTTCGCCGTCCATGCGAATGCGGTAGAGCCCGCGCCCAGGCGAGCCGACGACGAAGGTCTCGCCCTCGGCGTAGATGCCCATCGTGAACCAAATGCCGGTGATCCGATCGATTTCCGTGAAGTTCGCTCCGTCAAAACGGTAGGACGCCAGGCCGCCGAAGGTCTCCGCCGAGACAAGGTACGGATCGCGGAACCAGAGCCCGCGGGTGGGGTTGCCGGTGGCGACGCTTCCCACCTCCGCAAACGGACCCTCGGCGCCGCGGACGCAGGCGTTCGAGTCGCTCAGGAAGACCGGCCGTGACCCGCCATCGGCCGCGTCCACGCCGCCTTCCATCGCGTCGACGCTGCCTTCCGTAGCGTCCGTGCCGGCTTCCATGGCGTCGACGCTGCCCGCCGCGTCCGCGCCGCCGCCGCCGTCCGGTGCGTCGTTGCCGGTCTCTCGCGCGCCATCCGCAACGGCGCCGTCGCCTAGCTCCGCCATCCCGTCGTCGCGCGCGCCGCCGTCGCGCGCCGAATCGTCGAGCCAGATCTGGCCGCAGCCGCCAAGGCTTGCCAAGAGGAGCACGACTGCCGAACGCGCGATTCGCAAGGCTAAAGGCTACCATGGCGCCAACTTGGCGTCGGCCTGAGGCGCCGCGCCACGCTCGCGGCCCCGTGCCGTGAACGGGGATTGAACAAACTCCTGCGCCACACGTCTTGAGCGCGGCCGCAACCTTTGGTAGTCCGCTGCCCAGCGCGAGCGCCCGCCCGTGCGGCCCAAGGAGACTAGCTATGAACATTTCGCGATTGATCGCCCTGCTTTCATTGACCCTGGCCCTCGCCTGCGGCGGCAGCACGCCCCCCGTCGAAGAGCCCGCGCCTGAGCCCGTCGCCGAGCCCGAGCCCGCCCCCGAGCCGGAGCCGGAGCCCGTCGTCGCCGAGCCCGAAGACGTGCACATCGAAGGTGACCACCTCACCATCGACCGCGCGATCCACTTCGAAACCGATTCAGACGTCATCCTCGGCGACAGCTTCGAGCTTCTCGATCACGTCGCCACCATGCTTCAGATCCACGAGCAGGACGTCGCCCACCTTCGCATCATCGGTCATACGGACGCCGCCGGCGGCCACGACCACAACCAGGACCTCTCCGAGCGTCGCGCCGCCGCCGTCGTTCGGGCCCTTCAGGAGCGCAACGTTCCCACCCAGCTCGAAGCGAGCGGCGTGGGCGAAACCGAGCCCGTCTGTAGCGAAGACACGGACGACTGCCACGAGCGCAACCGCCGCGTCGAGTTCCTCATCGTCGTCGATAACCCTGCCGGCTGAATCGGACTCACGGAGAAAGAAGCGTCGGCGCGTATTCGCGCCGGCGCTTTTTTTTCGCAGCACGCCGGCGTCTTTCTCGCGGCGGCAAGACTCCGATACGCTTTCGACCATCCACTGGTAGCCTTCGCGCCATGAGTTCGCGAAGCGCTCTGTTCCTGTTCGTGGCCGCGTGCGGAGGCGCCTCGATGCCCTCGGCGGAAGCGCCCCCGTCGTCGACCGCGTCGCCGCCTTCGACCGCGCCAGCCCTTCGCGTGCGCGCACGGGTCCCTGAGCACCTTCCTAGCACCGGGGTGGTCACCGTGGTTGCCCTCGACGCCCAAGCGCTCGAGTCGAACCTGATCGCCGATGTATCCCGCTTCGACGAGCTCCTTCAGTGCATACGCGTGCTCGGCCCCCGCGACGTGCACGCGGGGCACGTTGAATTCGAACTCGCCGGCACACGCCCAGCCGCGCTCCAGGTCATCTACGACCCGTCCGGTCTGGGCTTTGACGCGCTCTTCGGCAACGGTGCGCTGGCCAGCGGCGACGCGAGGGTCCCGAGCGACGCCGCCTCCCTCGAACTCGTGCTCCATGCGGGCCGGCCTAGCGGCGAGGAGGGTTGCGGACGGTCACCGCGCGAAGAGCTCGTCGTCTTTGAGGCCCCCGAAACACGCCGACGCGGCGACGATGGCACCCGCCGCCTTTGCGTGTATCTGCCGCCCTCCTACGAGACCAATACCGAACGGCGCTACCCGGTCATCTTCGCCCTGCCGGGCTACTCGGGTTCGCACTACTCTGGCGACGCCTTTCTCGCTCGCGCTGCGCTTGACGACGTAAGCGAGGGACAAGAAGCGATCCTCGTAGGCGTCGACACGCGCATGCCCGAAGGGCCGAGCTACTTCGCCCGTTCCGAACGCTACGGCGACTGGCGCGCCTACTTTGGCCGCGTCATCGACGAAGTCGACGCGCGGTTTCGCACGCTCCCGCGCCGCGGCGTGATCGGTCACTCCACCGGTGGCTGGAACGCCGTCCAGGCGGCGCGTATCGAACCGGAGCGCATTCATGCTGTGGCGAGCAGCTCGCCGGACGCCCTCGATTTCGACACCTGGTGGCTCGCCGATCCGCAAACCGTGAAGCCCTGGCTCTGCACCTGGGCGCGCGTGGAGGCCGCCATGGGTGGCCGTGGTCAGATGGTGTCCTACTCCGCAAACTGGTCGCCCCGAGCCACTGGCTTCGCGTGGCCCCTCGACCTTCAAAGCTGCGCCCTTCGACCTGACGTGTACGCTGAGTGGCAAGCGCAGAGCCCGGCCCATGCCCTCCAGAGTGACGAAGGACGCGCTGCGTTTGCGCGGCTGAGCGGCCGCATGATCTTCACCGCCGGACGCAACGACGAGTTTGGCCTCTTCGAGCCCACCGCGAGTTTCGTTCGCGCCCTTCAAGACCAAGGCGTCGAAGCCGAGTGGCGTCCGACGGAACTCGGTCACTTCGGCGAAGCGTCCGAACGCTTCGGTCGGCTCTACGCCTTTCTGCTCGAGCAGCTCGACGCCGAGTGAACCCGGGCGCATTGCCAGGCTCATGGGGGACATTCCATCATCTCGCGCGGGATGGATGGGATGCCTCGCGTGAGCCTGGCACCACGGCCTAACCCGTCTTCCGACGCGCAGCGCGCGGGCAGCGCACCGTTTGCGATCGGCGCGATCACCAAGCGAAGTCCGGCGTCTCGATAGCCTTCCCAGCGGCGAGGAGCCTTGGCCGCGCCAAGCGCCACCGACTTCCCTGCGCGTGCTCGGCGGCTACGAGGCGTAGTCGCTCGCCGGAAGCATGCCATCGTCGAGCGGCGTGATCACGAGCCGTCGCCCGGTCCCTCGGTAGCCTTGTCCCGGCTGGGTGGGATCGCGCTCCCAGCGGCCCATGCCCGCCACGACGATCTCTTCGCCCGGCTCGAAGACCCCTTCCGAGTAGGTAAACGCCTTCTGAAAGAACACGCCCTTCGTATCGATGCCCTTCGTTTCTAGCAGCGCGCGCAGGCCTTCGGGCAGCTTGCCCGTGAACATGCCCGTGCGTCCTTCCCGATCGACCTGCACCAGCATGTCCAGCAAGGTGCCATCGACGGTGGCCACGCCCGTGTCGTCGCGAAGCTGAAAGTTGATCGACTCATGGTGCGCGAGCACCGTCTCCGTGTTGTCGCCCTTATCCTGAAAGACGCGCACTTCATAGGCCGCGCATTCGCGCCCACTCACCGGGGAACGAAGCGGCGTCACATCCGGCAGCAGCTCAAGGCGGCCGCGAATGCGAACGGGCTGCCCGTCCTCGGCCTTCGCGATCGAAACTTCCGCCGCTTCGCGAAGGCGCCGCTTGATGCGCGCGCTCCGCGAAAAGTAGAAGGTGTACGCGCCCAGGCCCACAACGATGGCAGCAAAGGCGGCGAACACATACATCGCCCCGATCCTGCAGCCCGTCAGCGTCGCTGGCCAGCGTTCCGAGCCGCTGCAGCCCGTCGGCGCCGCTGGACGGCTTTTCCGAGCCGCCTTGTCAACGAAGCGTTGAAAGTCCTCCAACGACCTTTCGTTACTCCGCGATGCCCGCGCGACGCAGGTTCGCTTCGAGGGCCGAAGCCGCGCCCTTGAGGAGAACGCAGCCATGAAAGCCCAGCTCATCCGCCAAAACGGCGGCCCCGAAGTCTTTGAGAGCGCCGAGCTCGAAACCCCCACCGCTGGCCCCGGCCAAGTGCTCGTGCGCGTCGCCGCGTCCAGCGTGAACACCGCCGACCTCATGGCCCGCTCGATGGGCCCCGTCGTCGACTTCATTCCCAAGCCCCCGGCCATCCTCGGCATGGACTTCGCCGGCACCGTCGAAGCCGTGGGCGAAGGCGTCGAAGGCTTTCAAGCCGGCGACGAAGTCTACGGCTGCGCCGGCGGCGTCGCCGAAAACCCCGGTACGCTCGCCGAGTATCTCGCCGCCGACGCGCGCCTGATCGCGTCCAAGCCCAAGGGCCTTTCGATGAGTGAGGCCGCCGCGCTGCCGCTCGTGGCGATCACCGCCTACGAAGCCCTCTTCGACCGCGCCGGCCTTCAGGACGGCGCGCGCGTGCTCATTCACGGCGGCGCCGGCGGCGTGGGTCATGTCGCCATTCAGCTCGCCAAGAGCGCCGGCGCCACCGTCTTCGCCACGGACCACGGCGCCGAACGCCTCGCCGCCATCGAAGCGCTGGGCGCCGCCCCCATCGACTACGTCGCCGAAAGCGTCGACGCCTACGTCCAGCGCTGCACCGACGGCGCCGGCTTCGACCTCGTCTTCGACACCGTCGGCGGCGCCAACCTCCCCAACTCCTTCGCCGCCGTCAAGCTCGGCGGGCAGGTCGCCACCACCGTCTCCCTCGGCGACATCGACCTCACCATGGCGCACCTCAAAGGCGCGACCCTGCACGTCATCTACATGCTTATCCCCCTCATCCACAACCAAGGCCGCGCCCGCCACGGCGAGATCCTCCACGCCCTCACCAAGCTCGTCGACGCCGGCCACGTGAAGCCCATCGTCGACACCGTCTTCCCCCTCGAAAAAGCCGGCGAAGCCCACGCCAAGCTCGAAAGCAAAACCGCCCTAGGCAAGGTCGTCGTCGAAATCCCAGGCGCCTAAAGCCCCCGAAAAGCCCCCGCCACCTTTTCCTTGACACCCTCTCGCGAGAGGGCTAACACACCCGTCCCTTCGGGGTACCGCGGGAGTAACTCAGTGGTAGAGTGCAACCTTGCCAAGGTTGACGTCGCGAGTTCGAATCTCGTCTCCCGCTCCAGATTTCGAACAAGGTTAGACTAGAGATTACGACCGGTTGTAGCAGACGCTTCGCCGGTCGTTTTCGTTCCGTCCGGTGCCGTTGACTCCGCTGGATGGGCCCACTCAAGAATTAAGATTCTCAGAGTGAAGCGTGCAACGCCTCGTTCGACATCGCACGCGAAGTAGACGTCGTCGTACACCGCGCCGAAGCTAGCGATACACTCCCTTGCCGTTGCCGACGCCCACGGTTTGTTCTCGGTCGTGCCGACCGCAGGGAGGGCATGCCAGGCAGCTTCGAGTTCCCTCTAACGTGCGAAGCCGGTATCCGAAATCTACACCTGCGATGCTCTTGAGCTTCTGCGCGGTGGAGTCGATGCGTTTCGCGCATTCGTTACAGGTCGGGCTGGTTTGGCGGAAACTCGTTTCGCTGGAGAGCGGGGTCGAGCTCTGCGTGATCGCGGGACGAGTGGAGTGGCCCGATGGCTTCGGCCAGCCCCTGTTCGCCTTTAGCGTGGCACGAGTCCAGTCGTACGCATAGGCTACACCCATGTTTCAGCGGGGAATCCCATCGGCAGTCAGTAGCGTCGGGCTCCTACCGGTCTTTACGTTTCTGCTTAGCGTGGGTGCATGCAGCTGCGGGGATGACCACGAACCTGTGGACGGGGGCGTTGACGCCATGGACGGCGCGGTCGTGGTTCCGGAGGTTTGCGATAACGGGGAAGACGACGACGGTGATGGCGCCATCGATTGCGAAGACGCCGAGTGCATTGCTCTTTCGGCGCGCTCCCTCGAGCGGGCCACGGACACGCCGTTCCTGGAGCGCGTACGCTTTCTTTGGGAGGGCGACGTGTGCCCTCCCGTGCAACAGGACGTGGAGCGCTCGGCAGTTGAGCGCCGCGACATCGCCGCCCTAAGCGGCCGGGTGCAGGGCGAGGACGGTGCGCCCCTCTCAGGAGTTGTGGTCGAGGTGTTGGGCCACCCTGAACTCGGCTTCACCGAGAGCCGCGGAGACGGCGCCTTCGACTTGGCCGTTCCGCCCGGAACCACCACACTTCGCTTTTCGTCGGCGGACGTCATCCCCGCGCAGCGAACGGTGCTCGCGAGAAGGGGGAGCTACGCCGCCACCGAGGTGGTGGAGCTCCTGCGGCAGGTCCCGTCGACCCCGCTCGACGTCCGCGAAGGCGGCGTGGTTCGCAGCGAGATGAGCGCCGACGCGGACGGAGAGCGCGCCGCTACGATTCTCTTTCCCGCCGGCATGGAAGCTCGGGTGCGCCAGGCGGACGGCTCGATGGTCGAAGCCTCGATGCTCCGCGTCAGGCCCCGCGAGTTTACGGTGGGCGAGCGCGGCCCCGAGCGCATGGTCTCCACGCTGCCCGGTGCGAGCGGATACACCTACGCGATCGAGCTTGGCGTCGAAGAAGGCGAAGACGTCGAGTTCGATCGGCCCGTTCCCGTCTACATCGACAACTTTCTCGACATGCCCATCGGCACGCCGGTGCCCGTAGGAAGCTACGATCGAAGCCTCGGTCGCTGGGTGCCGGAAGCCGACGGTCGAATCGTTGAAGTGGTGTCTACCGAAGGGGGCGTAGCCGCCCTCGACATCGATGGTGACGGCGTCGCCGACGACACAGACGTCCTACGCAGCGAGCTTGGCGCGACCGACGAAGAGCTTCGTAGCCTGGCAAGCGCACACAGTGCCGGCGATCAGCTTTGGCGCTTCGCACCCAACCACTTCTCCGCGTGGGACTGCAACTGGCCATTCGCCTTCCCGACCGACGCCATTGCACCCGCCCTTGAAGGGCTCATCGCCGGAGCTCTGGGCGCCGATGCATTTATTCAGGACAGCTGCGCACCTGGCTCGGACATTCGTGTTCAGCGACAAGTCCTTGGCGAGAACGTTCCTCTTGTGGGCACGGGCATGGCGCTCCACTACAGCAGCGACCGTCACCCCGCCTACTCGCTTACTCGTCGTATCGAACAGGTCATCACGCCCGGTGCGATTCCGCCGTCCCTTCGCGAGGTCCGCATCGAGCTGAGTGTAGCGGGACAAGAGATCCGCGAGCGCTTCGACCCCGCGCCCAACTTAACCTACACCCACGACTGGAACGGCCTGGACCGGTTTGGTCGATTGTTTCGCGGGCCGGCCCCCTTCGTGCTGCGCGTTGGATACGTGTACGACGGCGACTACACGGTGGGCGCGGACGATCGAGGCGGCCCGGGCTTTGGGCGCGGCGGCGACGTACGCGTGACCGGAAGCCGCACCCGAGAGGAGATCGTCGCCTGGGAAGAGGTGACGGGTCTCGTGCGCCTGGAGGACGAACGTGCGACCGGGCTCCTTGGGTTTTCGCTGAGCGCCCACCACCGCTACGACCCGCTAAGCGAAACGTTGCATCTCGGCACGGGCGGTACTCTCTTCGGTGCGGCCACCCCACGCATCATCGAGCGCATCGCGGGCGGCGAGCTGGGCGCTTCGGACGGCGCCGAAGGCATGCCCGCCGACGGAGTGGACTTCGAGGACATTCAAGGCGTGGCAGCCGACGCCTCCGGCCGCGTCTACTTCGCCGAGAGCCGCAACCACCGCATTTGGCGCATCGAAGAGGACGGTACCGTCACGCGCATTGCCGGTACGGGAACCGCGGGAACCACCGGAGACGGTGGTCCGGCACGGGACGCGCAAATCGACTCGCCGGTTCACCTCGCATTCGGTCCGGGCGCTCTCTACTTTACTTCCGAAACCCGCACGACCCGCGTCATTCGCCGTATCGACGACGCCGGCGTGATTCATCGTGTCGCGGGCACCGGTGACGAAGGTGATGCCATCGATGGGGAAGGCGATGGGCTCCTCGCTGCGGAGGTCGCCCTCGAAAACCCGCAGGACCTCGCCGTCGGTGCAGACGGTACGGTCTACTTCATCGATGGTCTGTCGACCTTGCGCATGGTCGATGGAGGCGGTCGTGTGCAGACCCTCAACCCACGTGCAACGCGCTCCTCGGCCGAAGACGGAACGCCGCTATCGCGCGCCGACATCGGCGTGATCACTTCGATTGCACTTCGAGAAGACGGCACGCTCTTCCTGGCAGCGAGTCAGCAAGTGTATCGCGTCGGTCCCGAGCGCCTTCTTCAGCGCGTGGCCGGGGGCGGTGAGGCCGTTTTCGGGGAAGGCGGAGTGGGAGACATCGCTCCTGCGCTGTCGGTGGACCTTGGTACGATTCAAGACCTCGCCACCGGCCTCGACGGAGAGTTGTACATCCTCGATTCGGGCAACGGCCGTCGCCTTCTGGAGCTGACCGGGTCGGCGTTGCGGCGAGTGACGGGTGACCGAGGTGCCCCCACGCTGGGCAACTTTGGAAACGGTGGCCCTGCGGCCGCCGCCCCGCTCGGGGTAGCCGCCCACATAGCCGTGCGCTCAAGCGGAGCCGGTTTGGCCAGCGAAGCCATCATCTCCCAAGGCAACCCTCGGAGCCAGCTGCGCCGCGTCGCCCAGGCGTTCGGCATCCGCGGTGGAGACGGTTGGGTGGTTCCGTCGCCCGATGGAACGCTGCGTTACATCTTCGACATCGACGGGCGTCATCTTCGAACGGAGACCGCACTCATGGGCGCCCTGGTGCACCGCTTCGATTATGAAGACGAGCTGCTCGCATCGATTACCGACGGCCAAGGAAACACCTTTGTCATCGAACGGGGCCCGGAGCTTGTGCTGCGACCCTTCCAGGGTCCGCCGACGCGACTGATCGATGAGGACGGTGATGGATACGCCGATATCATTCGCGCCGATGGAGACGTCCACGAGGACACCTTCGACTGGCGCGAAGGTGGACAGTTGGCGCTGTACACGGACCGCCTCGACGTGATGCACGCCTACGAATACGACGCACGCGGGCGGCTTACATCGGATGGGGTCGTAGGCGGCGCGGCCCAGCGGCTAGAGCGCGACGAGGATGGGAACGTAACCCTGACGACCGGCGGCGGCCGTCCCGCCACGTGGGGAGCAACGATGGTTGCCCCCGGTGCCGTCGAAACCCGTGCGCAGGCGTACTCGGATGCGAGCGGTGTCACGGTTACGCGAACCACCAATGAAGAGGGTATCCAGACGACCCGCTATGAAGATGGGTCCGAAGAGCAGGTCACCTTACGTCCCGACATCGTGCTCGGTGCGGGCGTGAGTGTGCCCGTGTCGACCACGATTCGTACGCCCTCGGGACGAGAGGCTACATGGACTCTCGAGCAGGAGGCAGTGCTTGACGGCACCGAGCTCCAAGAACGCACCACCCGGATCACCACCAACGTGGATACCCGCCGAGAAGCCACGACCACCGAGCGATTGACGCTTTCGGCGGACGGCTCGGTCTTTGAAGTCGTTAGCGCAGAGGGACGACGCGGTGAGATGGTGCGTGATGCCGCCGGGCAGCTCGTGTCCATCACCCAGCCCGGACGCTTCCCGGTCACCCTTGAGTATGACGAGCATGGCCGTCTCGAGCGAGCCAGCCAAGGGCCCGAAGGTAGGCCTGAGCTTGCGCGTACGCTCAGCTGGAGCCTCCCCGACCTTCCATCGGAGACGTTTGATAACGTTCGCGTTGAAGACGCAAGCGGCCGAAACGTCGATGCGACGTTTGACGGTCGGGGCCGAAACCAAGAGCTCCGCGATGACGTCGGCACCACTCGCTACGCATTCGATGAGGTTTCACGCAGCTACGATGTCATTCCCCCCGGCCGCGGTGCCCATCGCTTTTCCTTCGACGCGCGCGGGCTCATGGAGCGCTACGAGCCACCCAATGTGGACGGCGCGGACACAACGGAACGCTTTGTTTTCGACGACGACGGCATCGTTCAGTCCATGGACTTTGGCGGCAGTCAAGTTAGCATCACGGTGGACGGGAGCTTCCGCGGACGAGGAGCGACCTTTGGCCCTGGCTACACAAGCGACGTCGAGTTTGATGCGTTTGGAGACGTCGACCTGCGAACGTGGACCCAGCCCGAAGGTTCTGTGTCGGTTGACCCCACGTGGGACGGTCCGCTCCTCGAAGGTACGGAGCTTCTCATCCGTGATGACTCCGGAGTCGTCGAAGCAAGCTTTACCCCCACCTACGACGATGCTCTCGACCTCTCCGGGATGAGCATGCAGGCGAGACCACGTGGCAGCGGAGCGTCGACCGGAACCGTGTCCTGGGAGCGCGATGATGATGGCATCATTGACGAAATCACCCTCGAGACGACGGAGGCACACCGCGTCACCATTGACCTTGATCCGGCGAGTGGTGACATCACCGGCATGCGTGCGAGAAATGCCCGCAGCGTCTTCGTGATTGACGGCTTCGGTGCGCTCGAGGTTGCAGAACACACCTATCCAGGCGGAAGCCTTCGCTTCGACTATACGCGCGACCAAAGCGGGCGGCTCGACACCCTGAGTGAGCTCGGCGGCGCCCCGAACGCATTCACGTACAACGCCGCGGGACGGCTTACCTCCGTCACGCAGAGCGGCAGCGAGCGCTACGGGTACGAATATGACGCAAACGGAAACCGAACAGGATGGCGATTGCCCGCATTTCCTAGCGGCGGCGGCACATGCGAAGGCCCGGCCTGCACAGAGTATGACGCACAGGACCGGCTGCTGAGCTACGGCACGGGTGCACAGCAAATATCCTACCGCTACAACGGCGCCGGACAGCGTATTGAGCGCACCGATAGCCTCGGAACAACGCGCTATAGCTACGATTCACTCGGGCACCTCAATCGCGTCACGTTGCCCGGCAGCCAGGTCGTTACGTACGTGCACGATCCGAATGGTGGACGCACCACGCGAAGCATTGACGGGGCGCGCACCGGAGGGTGGCTCTATGAAGGCGGGCGCGTCGCCGCTCAACTAGATGCGAGTGGACAGCTCGAAGTCATCTACGCGTATGGGGAGAAGGATTGGGTGCCTGATTGGGCACTTCATCGCGACGGACGCCTCTTCCGCGTGGTCACCGATCACCTCGGTTCGGTTCGAACGGTGGTAGACGCGACGTCTGGGGCCGTGGCCCAGCGATACTCCTATTCGCCCTACGGTGTCCTTGAAGACAACGTCACAAACGAAGCCATCGTGCCCCTGCGCTTTTCCGGTGGGCACTACGACGAAGCAACTAGTCTCCTACGCTTCGGCGCGCGTGACTACGATCCAGAGGTCGGCCGCTGGACGAATAAGGATCCGCTCGGATTTACCGCGGGTGATTCCAATCTCTACGCGTATGTGGGTGGAGATCCCATTAACGGCGTGGACCCCAGTGGCCTATTTGTCGATACGTTTACCGACGGTATCGCCGTCGCAGGCTGCGCCTTCGCCCTGGCCCGCGACAACGTCTTCGGCAGCTGCGACAATCTAGACAGCAACCTCACGAACTGCGCCCTGGCGGCCGGTGCGTTTGTGCTCCCGTTCGTGAGCTACGGTGCTCTACGCCTTGGAGGTCGGCTCGGTCAGCGTCTTCGGAGAACACCAGATCTACCATGTGGAGGCGGCATCTGTCCCTGTTTCGTAGCCGGCACACCGGTGAGTATTGCAGGGCGCGCAGGCGCAGGTTTTGAGAACATCGAGATGCTTCGAGTCGGCGATCGGGTGCTTACGGTCGCAAGCGAACATGGAACTCCGAAAACGACCCAAGTAGGACGTGACTGGCAGGTCGTTGACCTTGAGATGAGTGGTGAACTCGGCCCAATCCTGATTACCGTTCTACGCCCGCAAGGTTGGTTACGGCACGTAGACCCAGACGATAGCGGGTCAGTTCAGCTCGAACTCCCTGAGCTGCGACTCAGAGGTCTTGCACACGTAGTCAACGTCCGCCGCTCGCCCCCTGTAGAACTCGGTTTCGGACGTGTCGTACTCGCCACTATCGAACACATAGTCGACCGAGTCCTCGCCTTACGCTTCGACGGCGGTGAAGTCGTCTATACCACGGCCAATCACCCCTTCTATTCCGTTGCGCGCGGCTGGACGAGAGCTGCAGAGCTTCAAGAACACGAAGTGGTAGAAACGCTGACGGGCGAGCGTGCACTGCGTTCAGCGATCACCGAACACGGGCTTCAGCCTGTGTTCAATATCGAAGTTGAGGGTGACCATGAGTACCTTGTCGGAGAGCAGCAGCTACGTGTTCACAATGCATGCGGCAACGTGGTGTCACGCATCAGTGAGAGCCCGCTACTCGTTCGACAGGCACGACGAACCGGACGTTCAGCTCAACGCTCAATCGACCGGCTAACGGCTGAGCTTAGACGGGGTAATCTCGACCCAGGAATTGGATCTCGCCCCATCGGCCGAGGGATATCGGAAGCTCGGGCTCGCGATGGTGCCCGCGTATTCTTCCGCGTGTCGCGGGATGGATCGCTGGAGATCTTGGGTAAGTCCACAAAAGCAAATCAGCAGACGGTTATTCAGGAGGTTCTTCGTGTGTTCGCAAACTAGAGGACGAGTTGTAAACATTCGAGTCCTGGGACTGCAAACCTGGGACGCCCAAGACGATAACGTTGATGTTCATGTCACTTTCGAGGACGGCTCTTGCTACACAGCGACGTTCTTTACGATCGAAAACATTCGATCTTTATTCGAGAAGAACCGCCGAACCGGCGAATGTGATTCTGGACGCTATCTGTGGGCAGCCGACATGATCATCGTGCGCGATCTAGCGATCGAGACGATCGAACAGACCGTAGAGAGCCTGCTCAAAGACGACGAACTGGTCGCTGCATTTCGGATGGTGAAGCGTCAGGAGCGATAGCTGAATGATATGTGCTTCGTAGACGTCGATGCGTCGGTGAGATGCGGAGCAGGTCTCGTATCGAAGTCGTAAGTATGTTCGATCGCGAGGGGTGCGTGCGTAACAACCCACGTGCACTCCACAGGGCGATTCACAATGTGATAGACGTTGTCGCCCCGGATGGGCGAGGGGTCGTTTCGCGGCGGACGGGAGCTTCATCGGTATTTTGGAGCCTTAGAGGAATGACATTTCGTATCCAAATCGCCTCTACTCCAGATCGAGAAGAGCTTGTCGCCGAGCTCTGGGTCGGCTCTGAGCAGATTGCGGAGCTTCGTAAGCAAGCAGGAACGGTGAGAGTCCAACTATATGCGTGCAGTGGCGCGCCGTGGTGGGACGTTGACTACGAAGAGCTTTCATCCGCCTTTCGTCGTGCGCACGAATATCTCCTCAAGTAGATTTTTTACTTGTTCGCCCTCC
>JBCCRV010000102.1:0-14602 GCA_039201085.1 Myxococcota bacterium
AAGTGACGTCGGCCGCTCGCCCTCGTGATGCGCTGTATCTCCGCCCGCAGCTTCTTCGTGTCCATCCTTCGCTCCTTCGAAAAGCGCGAAGGGTCGCGCGCGACGGAGCGCGTGTCAGGACGGGCTAGCGTGAGGACTTACACTCATCCGAGCCGGCCCGGTGCACTCCAATCATCTGGAGCGCTCGATTGATGGGGTGTCCAGCTTCAACACCGCCCTCCGCGAACGCCTCCTCGCCATCGAGGTACGCTGCCGCAGACTGGGTTCCCGCGCCTCCGAAGTATTCAGTCTCGATGTAGGCGACGGGCGCATGCTCGGACAGGAGGCAAAGGAGCGAGACGAGTCCTCCGCCGAGATGGTCGAAGCCATCCACTCGTGGGCGGCCACCGTCAGAGGGATGCACGGCATTGAGGTGGTCGAGCAGCTCGTCGGTCATGGGGACGAGACCGAATTCCTGCGCGAGGGGCACTACCAAATGCGGCAGCGTCACTCCAGGAAGCTCGTGGAGAGCGTCACAGTGCCCAACAATGGCTTGAATGTGGTGACTCATCGACGCGGTTCTAGCCGAAGCCCAGGCCAGGAGCTACGCAGCCACCTCCAGGATCAGGTTCAACTCGTCCTAAACCCCGCTGGGGACGCCGGTTCAAACGTCGACACGATCCTGCGTCGACAAGAAAACGCCTCCGACCTCCGGTCAGGGGCGTTTTGCTTTGGCGCGGAGCGATGGCGCCACTAACACGACGCAGTGATCGCCCTGCTGAACCGCTCGGAACACGATGTTCAGAGGCTTCGCGACAACACGGTGGGCCGATGAATCGAGGTTGCGTCGCAGCCTGTGTCGTCCTGATCTCGCTCGGCGCGCTGGGTTTCTGGTACCTCAAACGCCCGCCACTTGTGGTCCGGGAGCTGCCGGCGTCGGCGACTGAAGTGCATTGGGAAAAGCGGAACATGTTCCCAGACTGGTCATTCTCGATGGCGGCCGCCCTCTCCGAAGAAGAGTGCCGCGCACACGTTGCTCGGGTCTTTTCGGACCTCGACCCGCTTGAACCGGCGGCGGTTCGGGCGGCGTTAGGCGAGGAAGCCGAGGTGGGCCTTTCGTGGGCCAGAACCTATCCCGACCCCGACCGGCCTTGGTGGCACCCGCAGCCCGTATCTCAAACCGCGACCTGGTACGGAAACAACGGAGGCGCGTGGGAGCTGATTCAGTGCACGGGCGAACACGTCTTCTACGAAGACTTCTCGCGCTGAGATGCCTTGGCGTGTTCAGCCCGCACCGCGTGCGTCACGTCCGGCGACCTGCTCACCCCACGCCCGGTGCCACCGACCAGGCCAACGAGCGACGGCGACCTAGGCCTGACATGAACTTGGCGGAGAAGCGCGGACTAGCAAAGACACCCAATGGACTAGCGAAAGGACAAGCGAAGACACCCAATGCAGGAATACGTAGAAGTGGGTGTCCTTGTAGACTGACGCTTTCCTTGTAGACTGACGCTTGTAGACCAACGCTGCTCCTTCTCGGCCGTCCGCGATGCGCCGCAGCACCCGAAGTAGCATCGCTCTAGAAGTGCCTGTCCTTCAGGTTCGCGGTCGCCTGCGCGCCTTGGGCACGGTAGACTGAATCCATGATGCGAAGCACGTGGACCATGTTCGCTAAGGCAGGGCTCGTCGCCTGCGCCCTTGCTTCGTGCGGAGATGACGTCCTAGGTCCCCTGACATGCGATCCACGGACGTGCGGATGGCCGATATGAACACCGGTCCAATACAGATCGGCGCTTGCACCGTCGAGCGCTCCTACACGCTTGAAGTGGACTTGCGCAACAGCGTCGAGTGCGCCCTCGAAGTTCAAAGTCCGTGCACTATGAATCAAGCGTCCGCCACGGAGTTGAGCTTCGCGTGTCGAACCCAAGGAACATGCGTGCTGGATCCCGATACCTGCGCGTGCGAGGGGACCACCGCCCTCCGCGAGGGCAGTGAAGCAACCGTTACGTTCGGGTTCTCTGGATCCGGTTCCTTCCGACTCGATCGCGGCGGGCTGGGCACGTGCGACTACAGTCTGACCACGCTATAGACTAGACGCTACGTTCACATGGATCGACGGCCGTCGAAGCGCCGCCGCCAACGAGCGTAGCCAGAGCTGCTAGGCGTGGGGCCTTCGGACGAACGAAGCGTCGTTCTCTCAGTCGAATGAGCAGCAATCTCTTGCCAGCTAATCAAGCTCGGGTTGGCGCTTGGAACGGAGTACACGGCGCGCGAGCGTAGGCACACACCGCGGCAATCGCGGTGCCCCATTGATCTTTGTCGGATCAAAGGGCATCGATGAGAGAACAAGGTGATGACGACTCACGCCGCAAACGAACGCTTGGCTCTGGATCTAACGGTCGAGGAGTGGCGTCTAATGAGGAACGGCCTGAACGAGTGGCGAGGCCCCGCCAGGTGCACTGACGAGCTTGCGGTAGCGATGGGCTTCGCTGGCTACGACGACTTCCACGAGCAGATTGAGCAACGATTGCTGCCGCTACTGCGCGCAGAGGAGTACCTGACGCGACTTGACTGGTGGCGCACGCTGTTGGCCACGGAGATTGTCTTCGCGAGTGATCTCGTTGGGTCGGGGAGTGATTGGCCCGACACGGTCGGGATGTCAGACGACGACACGATACGGCTGCTTCGCAGTGTACAGCGTAAGGTCATACGTGAGGTCGGCGGCCTGCTCGAAGTGGTCGGCACGCGACCCCACCAGACGCACCGCCAGGGCTGGGCGGAACCTGGCGAAGCTGCCCGAGTGGAGGCGTGCCTCGCGAACGCGGTCTTGGAAGCTCCGGATGAATGGCTAGGCCTTTCGTCGCCGACGGCAGTGAGGACCTTCCTCGCCGGGGCCGAGCTTCGCGCAGCCGCGACTCAGCCGACGCTCCCGCTGTGGCGAATCCACGGGCCGCTTCAGGACCCTGACTTTGATAAGGCGGTCCGAAGGAGAACTGGGCACTTGTCGTTGTCAATCCGATGGGCAACAGCACTGGAGCTGCACCATTTTTCGATGACCGACGCAATGGTGGAACTCAGAGCACTGATCGAGGAGTGGTTTGACCGAGGTTGGACGAGTCCTCGGTCCGTCGGCAGCTGGGACCTCGGCGATCTCTCAGCGTTCTGGGGGAGTGTCGCGGCGCGACCTGGGATGTACCTCGGCGATGATTCGGGCTGGCGCTTGGGCTGGTACCTCGCCGGTATGACCAAAGGTGGCGATTGGCTCAACCTTCCGGAGTTTCCGGCGGCTGACGATATCGTCGCTGCCATCCACACGGCGTCCAAGAAAAGCTACGGTTCTCTCTTCGGCGGCTTCCGCGTCTGCTCTGCGCGAGCCCTTTTAGCGTGGGCTGGGATCGAACCCACTGTCGACCCGAAGCCGTAGGGTCCGCTGCATGATCTACTACGCACTCGGGTCGCGCTTCCTCGCCGGCGTGTTCGATTCCAAAGCAGCCTTGGATAAATGGTTCGCGACTGTGCCGGAAGCATTGAGCCAACAGCTCACCCAGCACGCCGATATCGAGCGGACCTTTCCTGCGTTTCTAATCGAGGCGAAGGGATTCACGCGGGCTACCGAAGATGAACTGCGGGATCTGTTTGCGACCTGGCGGAAGACGGATGGCCCGAGGCATGGGGTCTACGGGAACGTCTACTTCTTTGATGGCCCTTGGCATCCGCCTCGTCCCGGGACGGACTACATGGGCGTTCTCCCGCACATCCACATCGAGCGCAGCCATGTAGAACTCGTGGAGAGCCTGGGTCTAGATGCCCTGCACGAGAGTTGGTTGCATCCGAAATCGCTGGCGAAGATTCGGCTCGCCCGCGCCTAGGTCATCGCCGCCCAGTGAGTCCTGCCGCCCGCCGGAGGACTTGGCTTGGAGTCCTACGTGCGAAACGTCAGCGACGTCGCGGGCGTGGAATCGTTTCTTCGATCCAGCGAGTAATGGGAACGCTGAGCGGGTACACCGTCGGCTCGCATGGGTAGGGCGGTGCAGCCTCGAAGAACTCCGACGCGATGACCTCCCCTAGGCCGTTGCGAATCGATACGCGTGTTCGCACCTCGTCGGGCGTGATCGTCTCCGAACTCGAGCCGACCATGTCACCAGTGCGGGTATTGATGTAATAGCTCCCGTCGCTGTTCATACCCGAAGTGATCAAGTGCAGACAGGTCTCATCGGCGGGCGAACGGGAAACCTCCTCCTCGAAGGCGTAGTATCGAAACGCGTCGAATCGCGCGTCGTCGGGCAAGGGTGAACGGACACCCGGAAGCCGCCGCTGGTCACGATCGCCATTGACTCTTGCCAGCAGAACCCACGGAATCGGGTCCTCCGGAAGCTCCTGCGTGAGTTCGCGAAGGTGATCGAAGATGCGCAAACGCGTTGCTCGTCCAGGCTGAAGCGTGAGCGAACCCTCCTCCGGCGCTTGGCCCGGTGAGCGAACCCGCGTGTCCACTCGTGTCGTCACGGTGGCGTTCACCAGGTCCAGCAGCTCGGCGCCACTTGGCAACCACCGGAGCAAACCTGTCGTGGGGATCTGGAGGTTCGAGCTACCGATGCGCACCTCGGTTTCCGGTGGCCCAACGATGATCAATCCGTCTGCTGTCGATGCACCGCGACCGAACTGCTCTGTCGTTCCTTGGTAGCCGTGAACCCGAAGGTACCCTTGGCCTCGACTCAGTACGCGCACCCACGAGCCGGTCGGCGCGCCGACGCTCGACAGGGCTTCCAGGCGAAAGCCAAGCTCGACGGTCGCAGTACCCGTTCTCGCTGGTCCTAGCAGAGGTTCATAGGTGGCGACTACGGACACGCTATCCCGCTGACTTTGCGGAACGGCGGCGGCGAGTGTTGCGTGCCCACCTGCATCGCTCATTTCGCAGGTTCCGAGCGCGCAGACCGTGAGCTCGGGGACCGTGCTCACATCGAACACGAGTTGCTCCGGAGATGCACGCGTGAGTGTCGCGCGAACCTCGATCGTCTCCGGGCCACACGCCGCGGGTAGTGCGAGCGTTATCAGTAGCAGGCTCCGGTGGGTTCGTTGGTTGAAGAAATGAAGCATGGAGTCCGGTTCGGTGGAAGGGGCGAAGATCGGTGCGAAGCGCGGGCGGCGGAGGAGAACTCCGGTCTCGTCTTCGGGTTCAGAGGCGCCACATCACATGAACCGCGCCGCCGCGTGGAAACCCCAGCTTCTGTCGTCGGCTGCACTTTCTCAACTCGCGAACGCGATGAGCAAAAACGCTCATCAATCCAACGCTTTGGGGCTAGGCAGTGAATGCCTACTCGCCAGGCCTTCGTGCGTACGACCACGCTGCAGCGACCGTCCTGTCGGCGACAGAGCCACAATGGACAGCGAATGCGCCAGGACGAACCCGGCACGAACTTCAGGATGAAAGAGCTATACACCGTAAGTCCTCCCGCTTCGTGTGGACGGCGATAAAGACTGCGTGATTGACGAGATCATGCGCGACTCGGCAGGAACACGCCGCAATGCGCAGCTCCATGCCGACGGGCGACGTCCAAGCGAAATCGCCCAGCACATCGATCGTAGCGAAGGCGCGATAAGGGCGCGCCTGCACGTGCTCGCGCGACGCTGACATAGCTCGCCCACGTCGCGGCGCGTCTACGATACGGCTCTGCAGGGACGTCGTAACGGAACGACCGCGGCTCCCTTGAAGCGTTGGGTCCGGCCTCGTCGAGGGTGAGACGCAGGCCCGACGGATGGCTTGTGGACTTCGGTAGAGGATGCCCGCGGTGCCAAATCGCTCTCGTGTTCGTTCGCGAGAGTATCTGATGTGATACTGACGGAGTCTCGCGCGTAAGTTCTAAATCAAAACTTGAGACACGAATGGCATACTATCATAATTTATGAGACGAATTGTGCGCATATCAAGGATTTTCAGCCCGAAAGCAGCGACTTGCGACCCAATTTTTATGCAGCGCGTGCTTCTGTCACCGCGTTGCACTCCCACCCTAGCGCAACGGTCCTCCGGCTCCAATGGACCTTGGTTCGGCAGAAACGCCCTGGCGGTGGGAAGCACATTTCGAGCAACACGCTCAGAAGTGGGTGTCCTTGCTGGCCATGCACGAGCAACACGCTCAAACGTGGGTGTCCTTACTGGCCATGCACTGCTTACTGGCCATGCACTGGCGGTGGGAAGCACATTTCGAGCAACACGCTCAAAAGTGGGTGTCCTTACTGGCCATGCAAACTGCCAAGCTTGCATGCTGGCGAGGTGTAGAGCTCTAGCGACAACCGACGAGGGCTTATGGGCGTCAGAAACAGAGCGATGAAACGAGCCGCCGGGGCGCTCCTCGCGTGTGCACTGGGTGGCGCGGGTTGCGCTTCTGCGCCGTGCCCCGAGGGCGCAACGGCGGTGACGGTGAACGCGACCCCCAGCGCCTCGGATTTTCGCGCGGGCCAACGGGTGTGGATAGGCTTTCAACGGCGCTGGTTCGCGGGCACCGTCGCGCGCGTGCTGGGGCCCAACCTCTACGAGGTGTCTTACGAAGGCTACAGCGACCAGTGGAACACCGTCGCGCGCCCGCAGCGTCTGCGCGCCTACGAAAATGCACCGACCTCCGCAGCCGTCGGTTCGCCCCAACCTGGACGGCCCGTGGAAGATCCATCGGCGCTGCAGGTCGGGACGCCCATTCTGATACTCTGGAACGACCGCTGGTGGCCTGGCACCGTGGCAGGCGAGGCAACCGACGGTGTTCGCGTCAGCTACGACGGTTACGGACCCGAACACGACGAAGTAGTTCCCGTGCAGCGCATCACCCTTCCCGATGTCACCGCGCCGGACTAGCTTGCGCCGCGGACGTTGGGGTACGTGTCACATCCAGTAGGGCAACGTTCAAGAGTGGATGTCCCCACGGCATGGCTTCCTCCCTCACATCCAGTTGGGCAACGTTCCAGAGTGGATGTCCCTAGAGCATGGCTTCCTCCGTGCCACATCCAGTAGGGCAACGTTCAAGAGTGGATGTCCCCAGGGCATGGCTTCCTCCCTCACATCCAGTTGGGCAACGTTCCAGAGTGGATGTCCCTAGAGCATGGCTTCCTCGTCGTGAAGGGGCGTGCCTTCGGGCGCAGGGGAGTGCGCCTCCGCGCCTCGGACGCGACCAATCCCGAAGGGAAGGAGGAACTCGTGCACCCAATGCCGAGGCTGCACGTTTTCGAGGCCGAAGGCCTCTGGACGACGGTCGCCGAACTTAGCCGTGCCGAAGATCACGTCCCACAGAAAGAGGAAGTTCCCGTAGTTGCCCTTGTAGTTTGTGACGCCATCGTCGGCGTGACGGCCGTGGTGGGCGGCGTGGGTGCGCGGCGTGGAGATGATGCGCGCAACGAAGGCCATGACCGGGCGCAGCGTCGGTGTCCGATAGAGTGGCTCGTCCCACGGAACGCTCGAGTGCGCCGCGATGATCACGGTCATCTTCGCAATGAAGTACACGTAGTACGCCGGTGCGAATCCAAGGTGGAGAAGCACGCCGGACACCCAGAGCCCGGGAAGTGTGACGTAGTAGAGGAGGTGGTTCCGGTACACGCAACGCACTGAGAGGTAGGCCGCCGAATGGTGGGCGCGGTGAAACCGAAAGAGGGCCGGGACCGAATGGACGAGGCGGTGCCAACCGTATTGAAGAAGGTCATCTGCGAAGAGCAGGACCACAAACATCGTCCATCCCGGCAGGTACGCAAGCGCGTCCTTCGAGCCGGGCGCGACCACCTCCGTGAGGGTCGCCGACGCCCACAGGATCGCCGGTACGATCATGACGCTCAGGCCGAGGGCCCCGCCCACCTCGAGGATCACGTCGCGGCGCTGGGTCGTCTCGCGATGGAGGAATCGGCCGCAGGCCAGCTCCAAGAGGGCGTAGGACAGTCCGATGAGGGCGACGATGATCTTGTAGTCCACGGTTGGTTTCGGCTTGGGGTCATTCGCAGGCGCGCGTGAGGCGCCGGCAGAGTCCGTCGAGCGCGTTGACGGACGCACTGACACCTGCCTCCATCAGCTGCGTCCGCGAGGCTGCGAGCTCGGTTTCGAGCACGTCGGTGCGCGCCGGCGAGAGGTCGCCGTCCTCGCGCGCTCGAGCGACGGCACCCTCGACTTGCGCAAGGAGGACATCGATGTGTCGGGCATCCACCAGCGACGATGGCCCGGTGGACGCCACTGCCCGCCCATGAGCGGCGCACGCCGCATCACGCGCCAGCAAATCGTTTCGAACGGGGCGGTAGCGAGAAATGCCCCCGGTGATCGGCGATGTCCGGTCGGGAAAAAGCGCTTGCGCAGAGACGTGCCGAACCGGGGAGTTGGCGGTGTAGATTCCGCCATCGGGGGAGACCGAGGTCACCGCGATCGACTCTTCACGGCCCTCGACGAACGTGCGAAGGACGCCCGTTTCTCGGTCGAGTAAACCGACGCCGACGCGGAAAAGGAGCTCGCGATTCAGAAGCGCGGTGCCCCCGCCGACGCTAACAGCAACACCGTTTGCGGTGATGGTCGGAGTGAGCGCGTTGAAGCGTGCGTCGATGCCCGGCTGGCCCTCGAAGGCCAGTGAAAGATCGGCGGTCCAGTCGACACGTCCGCTCGTCCCGAGGTCCGTGACGCGGAAGACGTCCGCACTGGTCACCGCGTAGAGTTCACCGCCATCCGGAGCCACGGCGATCGATGCCACGATGGGAGCGCCCACCGCGAGCCGCCACAGCTCCTCGAGGTCCGCATCGTAGGCGATGACGTTGCCCACGTTGTCGGAGACGTAGACGCGCCGACCGTCGGCGCTTATCGAGGGAGTCGAGCCCGTTCCGCCGGTGAAGCGGGCCTCCGCGACCACGGAGAACGTGAACGCGCCAGCGTCATCCGGGGTCAGATCGAGAGCGTACAGCGCGCCGAGCTCCGACACGCCGTCCTCCACGCCGTCCGCGGCGTCGTCGGCCGTCGCGGCAATGAAAATTCGGCCCGTGTTTGGATCGATGCCGAAGTAGTTCGTGACCTGCGCGCCCCCGCCAAAGATGACGTCGATCACGATCTCGAAGAAGCTGAGGCCGTTCGCCGTCCCGAAGACTTCGTCCGTGAGCGCGTTGCTCGCCGCGATCACCGACGGTGGCAGGCCACTGCTCGTGATGGCCGCCGGGGCTCCCGGAAGCCGCAGCGTCGGTGCAGCTACAGCACCCGTCGTTCGGTCGAATGCGAGCACCTCGCCTCCGAGCGTTACGCCGATCACTGCGTCCGCCTGCGGATGGTAGTTGAAGCCGAAGGAGTGAGTCGGCGGGCGCACGCCCGGCATCTCCGGGGGCTCGACCAGCCCGGTGGGCACTCGCCAGATCACGGTCCCGTCCGGGCGGAGCGCCATCGCCTCCGAATAGGACATATGATAGACGCGCTGCTCTCCCGGAGCGGAGGGCTCGTCGAGAATGAGAATCGCTCCACTTCCCGAATTGCTTCCGTCGCCGGAGATCGCCCAATTTCGCGCCCCGGTCTCCGCATTGAGGGAGACCAGCGACACGTCTTCGCGGGGGAAGAGTGGGCTGAAATAGAGGTTGCCGGCGTTGTCGAAGGTCGGCCCTTCGGGCACGTAGAAGTCCTCCTCGACGCTCCACGCGAACTCGAGCATCGGCGCAAGCGCGATCCATACATGGTCCGAGTTGGCGGTGTCGCCGTGCATCGTGTGCCAGGCGTCGCGCCGCGGAACCACCCCACCGGCTTCGTCTCCAGCCCCCGTCACTCGTGCGCCCGTGGGGCGCCACGAGGTGAGGGCAGGGTCGGTGGTCTCGCTCGCGCACACGCCATCACTCCCCACTTCAGGACCAACGCTGCCGTCCGCAGCGCCCGACCCGTCGTCGCAACCCGTGAGTGCGACCGCGAGTAGGACGGCAACGCCGGCGAGGAGGCCGTGTGGATCGCTCGACGGGTGCACACAACCAGCTAATCCGCGCGCACGAGTTGTGTCCAATCGATATTACAAGGATGTGTTATTAGAAATGGTGATGTCGAGACGCGACCTGTCCACGCTCCGGAACCTGAATCTCAACCTCCTCGTGCTCTTTGAGGCGCTCCACCGCGAAGGAAGCCTGACCCGTGCGGCGCAGCAGGTTGGCCTCAGTCAGTCCGCGGCGAGTCAGGCGCTCGGACGTCTTCGCGACTCGCTCGGCGACCCGCTTTTTGTTCGCCGTCGCGGTGGGATGGAGCCGACGCCTCGCGCGCGCTCCTTGGCCGCGCCAGTCCGACAAGCGCTCCAGACCCTTGAAAGGGGGCTTCTCGCAGCGCAGGTCTTCGATCCGAAGACCAGCGAGCGTACCTTTCGACTCGGTTTTGGACAGCTAGGAGAGGCGGCGCTACTTCCGCGGCTCGTAGCCGGGGTCAGCCAGCTTGCGCCGAACGTTTCTCTTCGCTCGGTCGGCGGTCCTTCCCTGGAGGTAGAAGACGCCGCCGCCCACGCGGAGCTTGACCTCTGCTTCACCTACGTTCCGAAGGACGGAAGCAGCGTGCGTTTCGACCGGATCGGCTACGAGAAGATCGTAGTCATTGCGCGCCGCGACCATCCGCGGATCAACGGGACCCTTACCATCGAAGAGTTCTTCGCCGAGCGGCACGTGCTCCTGCATCTCGAGGATGAGCGCCGGCAGCAGGTCGAACGGATGCTTCGAACGAGCGGACCGACCCGCCGGGTGCTCGCCGTCGCCACCCACTACTCGACGGTACCGAGCATCGTGGCTGCAACGGACGGGCTTGCCCTCGTTCCGCGTTCGCTGCTGAGCTCTCCTATCCTTGAGCGCCAGCTGCAGTCCTTGGCCCCGCCGATGCCCCTCCAGCCGCTTCCGTGCCATATGGGCTGGCATCCCAGTTTGGAGGCGGACCCCGGGCACGCGTGGCTGCGAAGCAGCCTCGTCAACATTCTGCGTCGATCTAGCGCGCCGTTGCGACTCGCATCTCAGAAGTAGGCAGAGCTGAGCCTGAAACGACCCCCGACTGCTGCCGTGACCGGCTTCGAGTCCGTCCAGTGCTCGAGACGGCATTGCACGTCGACATGGTGCTACGAGAAGGCGCTTCCGACTTCGGTGAGGGGTATTTCCTTGGCGCGGAAGTGGTGGATGAACCCAATGCGTCCTCGAACGCATCCAGCCGACATCAAGGCGATCGGTTTTCGAGGTCCGAGAACGTCGTCGACCACGCGCCAGGAAGCGCTCAGTGGAAGCTCCGACGGCGCACCGCTCAGGGGCGCCCCCGCCAACGCGCTCCATCGAATGGCCGAGACGGTCGATCGTCGAGTTGCGTGCCCCAGCGAAGGAAACGCGTCGTTGCCCGATGGCGCGTGGGCACCACGCTGCTACCGTAGTACGTGACCGACAGGGCAGGATGGGGCGGAAAGCTTGAGGAGTACCGCGGGAAGCAGCGCACCCGGCGCGAGTGGGCGAAGCACTTCCGCATCTCGTACCGGGAACTCGTCATAGCGAGAGAGCGTGGATTCACGTACGAAGACATCGCGGCGAAGCGGCACGTCAAGTCCCAGAAGTGGCAGCCCCGCCGAAAGTGGTCGTCGGAAGAAGACGCAACGCTTCAGCGGCTCACGGCCGAAGGCCGGCCGCCCCAGGAGATCGCGCAGCACATCGATCGTACGGAGGGCGCAATAGTGGCGCGCCTCTACGTTCTCGCCAAGCGTTGACCACGCTCGGAAGCGGCGTGCATCTGATCTTGCGCGCTACGCGTGCCTGATCGCTCCATGGAAGCCAGCGCTCAGACGCCATTGCCGACGCTTCGACGCGACCGGCAGCGGAGCTGATATGCCGAGGGGCGGGCGTCAGGAGCAATGCAGGCGTGTTCTTGACCGGTCTAGCGGGACGCGATGGCGGTTCAGTCGAGAGCAAGCCGAAACCGGTTGGCGTCGTCGTCTCGTACTTCGTCGAGCAGCGGGGAGTACGTCTCCACGTGAACGCTCGAGCCGTCGGCGGAGAAGCGCATGAGCCGGAGAAAGCCGTTTCCTCCGAACTCCTCTTCTTGGTAGTTCGCGACCACTTCGTGAACATGTCCAGACGTCTGTTCGCTTCTGGCACGAGCAACCCCTACGTCCAGGACGTGGCCCGACAGCACCAGATCGTATTCGGGGGTGTCGGCGATCAAGTTCTGGAAGAGCTGCTCCCCATCATTGACACCCTCATTCGACGAAGCGATGCCGTAGATGCCGGGCCGCCAGAGTTGCTCCGGGGCTCGCTCGGCGTCGTACCGAGTCGCGTCGAAGTAGAGGTAGGAATGGGTCACGAGTATGGCCCGCTCCCCAGGCAGAGGTTGGTACGCAGACTTCGCCCAGCGAACGACCTCGTCACGCGGGCCAAACTCCAGCGCAACGATGGACACAGGTCCCGTTGGCGTTTCAAAACGGAAGACGGCGTTCTCCGACGACGTTTCGCTAAACCGTACGTTGTCGACGCCATTCGATTCGAACTCGCTCCAGGGGAAGAACTCGCTGAAGAGCGACGCCCGTTCGTTCGCGCTTCCGCCCTCGCCCAGGTCGTGGTTCCCCGTGACCATCACCAGCGGCGCAACGTCATTGATCGGGAGTAGCGCGTCTCTCGCTCGCTGCCACTGGGTCTCCGAGTTGTCGTTCGTGATGTCCCCAACGTGAACGACAGCCACGACATTTAGCCTTCCTGCGTTGTTGATGATCCATCTGGCTTGTTCTTCAACGACTTCCGGGAAGCCATGAATTGCGTTTTGGGTGTCGGGTAAAACCACGAGGGTCCAGCCCGAAGGGTCGGCGCGCGCGATCGATCGAACCAAAGACGCGCCCTCGGGATCTGCTTCGTCGTTTGCACACGCCGAGGCGAAGACGAGCGTCGCAGCAACCAGGAAGACCGCGCGAGCCGGGTTGTAGGAGTGCGCATCGGAACGACGGTTGGGCGGCAGTAGCATGGCGTGTGGGAAGTTGTGTTCGGGGCCGGATCGCCCGGCATTGTGTTTGCTCCACGAGAACGCGGCAACACGGACCGTGGGGCCGTCCGCGACGCGCTCTGCCTTGCCTCGAACTGCCGTTCTTCAGCGCGCGCAGCGCGAAACTACAAATCGAAACTAGAGCTCGTCCCAAAAATCGCCGTGGCCCAGTTTTTGGTCAGGTTGCAGGGAACTTAGCGTCCTCGAACCGGAGTAAATGCCGAGCATTTTCGAGGTGAGCGGATGGCTCACGCGTGAGCTGGCGGAAACGTGGCGGCGATTTTGGGGACGAGCTCTAGCCCACCGCGTGCGAAAATCTTGCCGCGGCTCGAAAACCGGACGGTGCCGAACGCCTACGGGAGCGTCCGCTGGCGGGTGCCGTCGCGCTCATGACCAGCGACCGATGAGCCGCAGGCCGTCGCCCATGTCGCGTGAGTCGATGTGCACCTCCTTGGCGCCCACGAGCACCCACATGCGGTGAATGTAGGCCTTGAGGTAGCGGCCAAAGATCGGGTCCCACGGTTCGACGTCGGAGAGTCGTGCGCGGGCGGACGTTGGGGATTCGCGCTGCACCTCCCAGCGTCCGGCGGTGTAGAAACGGCTCCAGTAGTCGCCGGCCTTTTCGAGCACGAAGGCGGGGTTGGCCAGGCGGAGAAAAAGCCGGTGGACAACCGTGAGGTCCTGGTCGGCTTCGTACTCACCAATCGTGTCGACCAGTGCGCCATCGTCGCGGCCGACGTGCCGATCGATCGCGCGCAGCAAGCGGTGCTGCAGTGCGAGCGGGTACCACCCAACGGGCACGAGCGCCTCGAGTTCACGCCGGTCGGGCGTCACCATCGAGTGCAAGAGCTCATGCCACGCATCGTCGCCGTAGGTGCGCGTCACCCACGTTCGCATGTGATGCATGTTGGAACCTTTGGCTTTGCTCACCGCCCAACCCTACCTGCTTCACGGCTCCTCGAGCGCGCATCCCGCTCGTTTGTGGGGGCGGCGGGGGCGTCTGCGCGCGGCGCGTCTGCATCGACGGTTTCACCGAAGAGTCGGCGACGTAACTCCGCGCCTTCGCCCTCGGGGAGGAGCACGACGCGTTCGTCTTCAAGTCGCACGCCCAGGGCGTCGAAAATCGGGCCCGGATCGGGGATTCGCTCGTAGCGTCCGTAGCGATGCATCAGCGGCACGGCGAGGGGCGCACCGATGGTGGCGTCGAACGCCTCGAGCCACTGGGCGCCGTCGTAACCCATCGGCCCTTCGCGCGGTTGCTGATCGACGATCGCCGCCAAGCTTGTGCCGCGCCGATGAAGCGCAATGTCGAGCTCGAGAAAGAAGGCGGCGCCGCACCAGTACACGTGGGCGAACGAACCGGTGCGGCTCATCGCGTCCGATTCTTCTGCGAGAGGCATACCGGCGCCAAGGCGGTTGGTCACGAAGCGGTCCCGCATGCGCTGAAGTCCTTGCTGCGGCGTAAAGAGACCAAGCCGCATGCGCAGGTACTCCTGCATGTACGTGGCGTAGCCTTCGGAGAGCCACCGGTCACCGTCGAGCCGGGGCACCGTGAGGTGGCTGAGTTCGTGAATGGCGACCCAGTCACGCATCAAGGCGTCGCCGCTTGCGTTTTGATGGGGAAAGAGCAGCACGGACGCGCCGCCGCCGCGGCGAACCAGGCCGAAGGCCACG
>JBCCRV010000103.1:0-14594 GCA_039201085.1 Myxococcota bacterium
CCCGCGGCGACGGCGAGCGGGTTTCCGCTCAGCGTGCCCGCCTGGTAGACGGGACCGAGTGGCGCCACCTTGCTCATGATTTCCACCGGTCCGCCGTAGGCGCCGGCGGGCAGGCCGCCGCCGACGATCTTGCCGAGGCAGGTCAGGTCCGGACGGACGCCGAAGCGTTCCTGGCAGCCGCCGTAGGCGACGCGAAAGCAGGTCATCACTTCGTCGAAGATGAGCAGCGCGCCGCTCTCCGTGCAGAGCTCCCGCAGCGCCTCCAGCCATCCCGCGGGCGGCGGAACGCAGCCCATATTGCCGGCGACCGGTTCAATGATGATGGCCGCGATCTCGTGGCCTCGCTCGGCAAAGAGTGCCCGCGCCGCGTCCGCGTCGCCGAAGGGAAGGAGCGCCGTCGTGGCGGCGATCTTTTCCGGCACGCCGGCCGAATCGGGCTCGCCCAAGGTCGCAGCCCCGCTGCCCGCCTTGACGAGGAGGTAGTCGGCGCCGCCGTGGTAGCCGCCCACGCACTTCACGATCACGTCGCGGCCCGTGTAGCCGCGGGCCACCCGAAGCGCCGCCATCGTGGCCTCCGTGCCACTCGAGACCATGCGGCTCATCTCCATGTTGGGATAGGCCTCGGCGATCGCTTCGGCGATAACGATTTCGCCTTCGGTGGGTGCGCCGTAGCTCGTGCCCAGGGCGGCGGCTTCGGTGACCGCTCCGACCACTTCGGGATGGGCGTGGCCAAGAATCATCGGACCCCACGAGCCGACGTAGTCCACGTATTCCTTGCCGTCGGCGCCGACGAGCGTCGCGCCCTTGGCGCTCTTCACGAAGACGGGATCGCCGCCCACGCTGCGAAAGGCCCGCACCGGCGAGTTCACGCCTCCGGGAAGTCGCTTTTGGGCGCGTTCAAAGAGTGCGGAGCTGATCACATCGGTCATGGCGAAAGCTGAGCCTTCACCGCCCTGAACGTCAAGGTTCGCGAGCGAATTGCAGTGAGCGCGCCTACCGAACGTGCCCCAGCCCTTCGAAAAACGAGCCGACTCTGGCAGCGTTCGCGGGTGCGCATCGCTGTTCCCTTGCTGCTCCTCGTTGCCTGCGGCGGTCTGCTTGGGGGCAGCCGCGCCGAGGATCTACGGGCCGCTGGCTACGACGTCGGCGTCGCAGGCAACGGCTGGTACGTGATCGAAGCGCCCGAAGGCTATGGTCTAAGCATGCCCAGCATTCCCGACGTGCGGGCCGAGTCCTTTGTCCTCGCCGGCCGAGCCGTCTCGGCGCGCTGCTTTGATGCGCGGGCCCAGCTCAACACGATGAGCTACCAGGCCCTCGTTTTCGACGCCCGTGAGCTGCCCGCCGAGCTGCGCCAGGGTCTGCGCACCGGAGCACCGAACGGCCTCTTACCGACGCAGGCGCAACGCGTTCGGGCGCGGACCCGCGGCGTGGGGCCGGCGTCCGTGGACGAAATCGTGATCGACGGGCTCGGTGTCGAAGGAAACCACGTGGGCGATATGCGCGTGTTCGAGCGGGGCGGCTTCGTGTGGGCCCTCATGGTCGTGGCCGAGGGCACGCTCGCGCCGCCCTCGGGATCGCAGGTGTTCTTCGACTCGGCGGCGGCGCCATAGGCGAATTCCGGGCGATTTGGCCTGGTTCAGGCTCGACATGTCCCACAAAGGCGCATCGATCCCGGCGTTCGGTGTTGGAGCAGCCTGTTGGCCATCGGCCCGCGCCCCTAAACCTGCCCGGCGAGGGTGGCTTGCTCCCACCCCAAGCGAGGAATGAAATAGGCACTTCGGCGTTGGTCCCATCGGGCGCTCCGTGCTAGCTGCCTTTCGCCGAGAAAACGGCGAAACTTAGAGGTTTTTATGTCGACAGACGTTCGCGCCATCAATGACATGGTGCAGCGAGAAAGCGCTTTTCTCGATCCCATCCTTCACGAAGTGCAAAAGGTCGTTGTCGGCCAGGAGCACATGGTCGAGCGCATTCTCATCGGCCTGCTCACGGGCGGCCACGTGCTCCTCGAAGGCGTGCCCGGTCTGGCCAAGACCCTGACGGTCAACACGCTCTGCAAGACCGTCTCGGCGTCCTTTTCGCGGATTCAGTTCACGCCGGACCTGCTTCCCGCCGACGTCGTCGGCACGGTCATCTACAACCAGCAGTCCGGCGAGTTCAGCGCGAAGCAGGGCCCGATCTTCGCGAACCTCGTGCTCGCCGACGAGATCAACCGTGCGCCGGCGAAGGTGCAGTCGGCGCTCCTCGAGGCGATGCAGGAGCTGCAGGTCACCATCGGCGACACGACCTACAAGCTCCAGGCGCCCTTCATGGTCATGGCGACGCAAAACCCCGTCGAGCAAGAGGGCACCTACCCGCTCGCCGAGGCGCAGGTCGACCGCTTCATGATGCACGTGCGCGTGAGCTACCCGACACCCGTCGAAGAGCGCCGCATCATGGAGCGCATGGCGGACCACCTGCTGCTCGGCCCCCGCGAAGACGGTTCGAGCCCGCTCGACGTGCAGCCACTGGCCTCCGTCGAGCAGCTGCTCAGCGCCCGCAAGACGATCGGCCACGTCTACATGGACGAGAAGATCAAGGACTACATCATTCAGATCGTCACGGCGACCCGTGACCCCGCGGCGGCGGGCATGAAGGACCTGGCGCCGATGATCGCGCACGGTGCGTCGCCGCGTGCGTCGATCGCGCTCAACCTGGCGTCCCGTGCGCACGCGTTCCTCAAGCATCGCGGCTACGTCACGCCGGAGGACGTCAAGGCCGTCGGTCACGACGTGCTGCGCCACCGCATCCTGCGCACCTACGAAGCGGAAGCGGAGGAGATCACGAGCGATCAGCTCGTTCGCCGGCTCTTCGAAACCGTCGAGGTTCCCTAAGGTTTCGCTCTACGCGAAGGTCGTAACGCACCATGATTCCCCGCGAGTTGATCAAAAAGCTGCGCAAGATCGAGATCTACACGTCTCGCCTTGCGAACGACCAGCTTGCGGGCAGCTACCACTCGGTCTTCAAGGGCCGGGGCATGACCTTCAGCGAGGTGCGTCAGTACCAGCCGGGCGACGACGTGCGTTTCATCGACTGGAACGTGAGCGCCCGCATGAACGACGCCTACGTCAAGGTCTTCACGGAAGAGCGCGAGATGACGGTGATGCTCGCCGTCGACCTTTCCGCAAGCGAACGCTTCGGCTCGGCAGATCGCACGAAGATCGAGTGCGTGGCGGAGGTCGCGGCGCTCCTCGCCTTCAGCGCCATCAAAAACAACGACCGCGTGGGACTCATCCTCTTCACGGACCGCGTCGAACGATTCGTGCCGCCCAAAAAGGGGCGCGGCCATGTGATGCGCGTGGTGACGGAGATCCTCAACGCCGAACCGAAAGGGCAGGGCACCAACCTTCGCGCGGCCTTCGACCTGCTGGGAAGCTTGAGCAAACGGCGAAGCGTGGCCTTCGTCGTGAGCGACTTCATCGACGACGGCTACGAGCGCGGCCTGCGCGTGGCCGCACGGCGCCACGATTTGATTCCGATTCAGGTTACGGATCCGCGCGAAGAGACGCTGCCCGACGTCGGCCTGGCGCTCATCGAAGACTTGGAAACGGGCGAACTTCTCGAAGTCGACACGAGCGATCCGCGCGTGCGCAAAGCCTTTGAGCGCGACGTCTTTCAGCGACGCGCGAAGCGTCAGCAGATGTTTCAAAAGCTGAGCATCGACCACATCGAGGTCAGCAGCGACGGCGACTACGTACGCCCGATCGCCCAGCTCTTTCGCCGGCGTCAGCGCCGCATGTCGAGGGCTGGATGATTCGGTTCGCTGCGCTGGTGCTGGTGTTGGGGCTCGTCACGCTGCCGGGCCCGGCGTTTGCGCAAGGGGGCCAGCCGATCGCGCCGGCAGATCCCGGTCAGCCGATCGCCCCGCCGAGCGCGGAACCGAACGAGGCGGCGCCGAACGAAGCGACGCCGAACGCAGCGGCGCCGAACGAAGCGACGCCGAACGCAGCGGCGCCGAACGCAGCGACGCCGAGCGCAGAAGACGGCGCCACCGAAGCGCGCGCGAATGAGCCGAGTGCACCGGTGGCGGCGCCGTCGAATGCGAACGCGGCGAGCGAAGCGTCCGCCGGAACCGCCGAAGGCAGCGCACCGGAGCCGGCCGAACCCGTCGGCGAAGCAAACGCCGAAGACGCGCCCGACGACGGCGAAGTCGCCCAAGCCGTCGCCGAGGGAGACGAAGAGGACGACGCCGACGAGCTGCCCGAGGCGAGCCGTCCGCGTTTGTGTCTCGATGGGCCATGGGCGGAAGTCTTCACGGGCGACGTCGCCGTCGTCACGCTGCGGGTCGACGCCGCGCGCGCCGACGATATCTCGATTCCCGCCGACCAAGACTTCGCGCCCTTCGAGGTGCTCGACCGAAACGTGCAGCTGGCGGACCCGCCCCCTTCGAACGCCGGTGAGCGTCGCGTGCACACCTTTACGCTCGAGCTGCTTGCGCTCGAGCCCGGTGAGCAGACCTTCGGGCCCGTGCGCGTTCGGGTGCTCACGCCCGAGGGCGTCATCGGCGAAGTCGAAACGGAAACGCTCACCATCAACGTTGGTTCGGTGCTTGGCAACGAGCCCAACGCCGAGCCCCAACCGCCTACCGATCCCGTCGAGCTGCTCGAAGAGGATCCCACCCTTTACTGGTTGGGCGGCGGTTTGCTCGTGATCCTGCTGACGGCGCTTATCACCTGGTTCTTTGCCCGCTGGTGGCGTCGCCGCGAACGGGCTGCGGCCCCGCCCCCTCCGCCCCGTCCGGCGCACGAAATTGCCCTGGAGAAGCTCGGCGAATTGAAGCGCCGACGCGCGCGCATGCTCGAAAACGGTGAAGGCGAACCCTTCGTCGACGGCGTGAGCGATGCCGTGCGCGAATACCTGGGCCATCGCTACGGCTTCGAAGGCTTGGAAAGCACCACGGACGAAGTGCTTCAGCACCTCGACATGCTGAAGACGAACGCGCCGCGCGAATCGATTGCATCCTTGCTTATGGACTGCGACCTCGTGAAGTTTGCGCGCGCCGACTTTACCGAGGAGCAGAGCGAGCTGCTCCTCTCGGGTGCCTTTCATATCGTGCGCCATACGATGGTGAGCGCGCCGATCCCGCGCGCCGCGCCCGCGTCGGCGGAGACACGGCCGGCCCCGAACGCTGCGCCCGCTGCGGACGCGCGGTGGATGCCGCCGTCCGTGAGCGAGGAGCCGCCGCAGGGCGCAGCGGAGCCGAGCCCCGGCCCCGACGCTCCCCCCCTCGCTCAGCCTCCCGCGCCGGCCATGAGTGCGCCGCGGCCCGCAACCGAATCGCACGCCGCGGCTCCCGCCGACACCACCCTTCGCGACCTTCCAGCCCCGAGTGAGCTGCAGGCGGACGCGCCGACGGACCTTCCCGCTTCCGCGTCTTCCACGCCGACTCGGTCCGCGCCGCTCCCGTCGGCGCCGACTCCCGGGCAGGACTCGCCGATCGCGCACGCAGACGACCGGCCCTCGGGCTACGGACCGATGCGCCTTCCTTCGGAGCCCCCGCGCGCCATTCCGAATACAAACCCGCCGCCGGCGTTCGGGCCGGTGGCCGAACCAAGCCTCGCCGCCGAACGCACGATTCCCGACACGCTGCCGCCGCCCGCCCCGGTGCCAAAGCGCGAATTCGTCGACACGCTTCAGGGCGACGCCTTTGCGGACCGGCTTCAGGCATCGCGAGAAGCGGCGGGACGCGCGCGCGAAAACGATGGCGACCCGGAAAGCGAGGGGGCGTCGTGAGACGGGTTCGCGCGCTGATGCCTTACCTGTGGCTGGTGCTCGTTTGGGTGCCCGTTGCGTACGGCGTCGCCTACGGCATCGAGGGGGTGTACCGCGTGGTAATCGAAGCCGGCAGTTTTCGCTTCGAACGCCCTTGGGCCGCGCTGCTCTTCCTTGCCGTGCCGCTCATCTTCGCGGCGCATCACGGCCAGCGCTACACGCGCCCGCGCCTTCAGTTTAGCCACGTGCGCACGCTAAAGCGCGTGGCTCCGGGAAAGAAGCTCTGGCTCGTCGGCCTGCCGCCGGCGCTTCGTTCCGCCGCCGTCGCGCTGATCGTCTTCGGCATGATGGGACCCCAGAGCATTCACGCCCGCGACAGCATGGAGATCAACGGCATCGACATCGTCGTCACCCTCGACATGTCCCTGTCGATGCAGGCCAACGACGTTAGCCCGACGCGTTTCCAAGCCACCCAGGCCGTCGTGCAGGATTTCATCGCGCGCCGGCCGAACGACCGCATCGGCGCCGTCGTCTTTGGCCGCGACGCCTACACGCTTTTGCCCCTTACGACGGACAAGGAAACGCTGCGCTCGGCGATTCGCGGCCTTCAGCTCGAATCGATCGACGGCCGCGGCACAGCCATCGGCAACGCCGTGGGCACGGGGCTGAACCGCCTGCGCAACTCCGTCGCCAAGAGCAAGGTCGTGATCCTGCTGACGGACGGTGCGTCGAACGCCGGCAATATTCAGCCCGAAGAGGCCGCCGAGCTCGCCGCCACCATGGAGGTGAAGGTCTTCACCATTCTCATGGGCCAGTCCGACGAGGCTCGCGTGCAGACCGGGACGGACCTCTTCGGCCAACCGGTCTTTCAGCGCAGCGATTCGCCCATCAACGACGAGCTGCTTCAGAGCATGGCGTCCCGCACGGGCGGCGAGTTCTTCTCCGTGCGCGATCGTCGCGCGCTGGAGCAGAGCTTTCACCGCATTCTCGACGAGCTTGAGCGCACCGAGCTCGAAGACGCCGGCAAGGTCTACGCGGAGCTCTACCCGGCCTTTCTTTGGCCCGCGCTCATGCTGCTCATGCTCGAGCTCATGCTCGGCCTCTTCATGGGTCGGTGGCCGTGACCTTTCGCAACCCGGACCTGCTCTGGCTTCTCCTTCTCGCGCCGCTGACGGCGCTCGCCTTTGTTTGGCTGGCCCGTCGCCGTGCCGCGGCCACGCAGCGCTTCGGCAATCCGTCGACGCTCAGCCGGCTCGTCGTCGGTCGCGCGTCCGGTTTGCGCGCCACGCAGGCCATCGTCTTTGTGATCGGCCTTTCGATGCTCACGCTGGCCCTCGCTGGCCCCCAATACGGGAGCCGCACGCGATGGCTTCGCAAGCGCGGCATCGACATCGTCATCGCCCTCGACTTCAGCAAGAGCATGCTCGCCCGCGACGTGCGTCCGAGCCGCATCGAACGCGCCAAGGCTGAGCTCGTTCGCTTTCTCGACCAGCTGGACGGTGACCGCGTCGGCGTCGTGTCCTTCGCCGGCGATACGATGGAGTACCCGATGACGACGGACTACGCGTCGGTCGGGCTTTTTCTTCGCGACATGACGCCGATGGACATGCCCGTCGGCGGCACGGCGATCGGCCGGGCGCTCATCGCGTCCCAGCGCCTCTTGGAGCGCAGCCACCGTGAAAACGAGAGCCCCGAAGAGCGCGCCCGTAAGTCGATGGCCGTGATCCTACTGACGGACGGCGAAGACCACGAAGGCGATCCCGTGGAGGCGGCCCGCCAGCTGGCCGCCGCTGGGATTCAGGTCTACCCCGTGGGCATCGGTTCGCGAAGTGGCGAACCGATTCCCGTATACACGGACGACGGAACGTGGACGGGCTACGCCCGCGACGATGAGGGCGACATTGTCACGACCTCCTTCTCGGCGGAAGCCGAGGGCGTGCTTCGCGAAGTGGCGGACATCACCTCGGGTCGCTTCATTCGCGCCGAAGAGGGCGGCGTGGGCATGGGAGAGCTACGTCAGCATCTTGCGTCGCTTCAGCAGAGCGAACACCAAGCGCGCCAAATCACCGTTCAAGAGGACCGCTTTGCCCTCGTGCTTTTTCCGGCCTTTTTGCTCCTGATGCTCGAAGCGCTCCTACCCGAGGCGTGGATACTCCGGCGCCGCCGCCGGCGCGAGTCCGAAAACGATCCCCGGTCTGCGAAAGAAACGCCGTCCAAGGAAACATCGAAATGAAGGGTACGAAGGCCATGAAGCTCTCCGCGCTGGCAACGCTCTCGCTCCTTTTGTTGGCGCCCAAGGCCCTCGCCTGGGATCCCTTCGTGACGGAGAACAGCAACGTAGCCACGGGCAACGCTCGCATGGCTGCCGGCGACGCCGAGGGCGCCTTGGCGGCGTATGATCTTGCGGCCCGCGAGCACCCCGAAAGCGCCGAGGTTCAGCTCAATCGCGGCCTCGCCCTTTTGGCCGCCGGAAGCCTTCCCGAGGCGCGCGAGGCGCTCGTTGCGGCGGCCGATCCGGACGCCGACGAAACGATTCGCGCAAGCGCCTACTACGACCTGGGCCTCGCCTTCTACGAAGAGGGCGACGCGGCGGCGGCGGAGGAAGATCATGAGCGCGCCCAGGGTCAGTTTCGCGAAGCCGCGGACGCCCTTCGACGCAGCCTTCGCCTCAAGCCTGGCAACCGAAATGCGGCGTGGAACCTCGAGCTCGCCCTGCGGCGCATTCGCGAGCAAGAGGAAGCGCAGGAGCAGCAGGAACAGGAGCAGCAAGAGCAGCAGGATCAGGACCAGCAGGATCAGGACCAGCAGCAGAACGGCGACCAGAACCAAGAGCAAAACGGCCAGGATCAGGATCAAAACCAGGATCAAAACGGCGACGAGCAGAACCAGGACCAGCAGCAGAACGGCGACGATCAGAACCAGGATCAAAACGGCGACGAGCAAAACCAAGATCAAAACGGCGGCGACGAGCAGAACCAGGACCCGGAGAACGGCGACGAGCAGAACCAGGATCAACAGGGTCAGGATCCGCAAGGCGACGAGCAGCAGGGCGACGAGCAAGACCAACAGGGAAACCAGGAGCAGTCCGGCGCCGAACAAGGGAGTGATTCGAGCGACGGGAGCCAGGGAGAATCGAACTCCGGCGAAGGCGCCTTGCCGCGCCGCGTCGAGCGGGTGCTCGACGCCCTTCAAGATCGCGAACAGAACCTTGAGCGCGCCCGAGCCCGAGCGCGCGCTGCGCGCGAAAACAGGCGGGTGCTTCGGGACTGGTGATGACGCGCGTCTGCTTTATCGGCTGCTTCGCAGCTTCCTTGCTCGCCACGCCCGCCGTCGCGCAGGTGCAGTTGAGCGCGACCCTTCAGGTCGACCGCACCCAGCTGCAAACCGGTGAGGTCGTGCGCCTGGTCGCCCGTGGTCAGGTGGACGGCGCGTCCATGGACGACTTTCAGCTACCGGACTTCGACGGCTTCGTTGTGCGAAGCCGAAGCGTGCAGCGGCCCGTGCAAATTCAGTTCGGCTACGGCAACCAGCGCATGGTGCAGTCGTCGACCACGGTGCACACGTACCTGCTCGAAGCGCAGCGCCCGGGCAGCTTTACGCTGGGCCCGCTGACCATCAAGGGCGGCGGTCAGGAAGCACAAAGCAACACGGTCCAAGTGCAGGTGGGCGGCGCCGCCGTCGTCGGCGCCGCGCCCGCGGTTGCCGCCTCGGCTCCCGCGGACCCGGACGGCGACGGCTATGAATACAACGATCGTGCGTTCCTACGAACCGTCGTGAGCGATACGGAGCCCTACGTGGGGCAGAAGACCGAAGTTCAAGTGCTCCTCTACATCGCCGAGCGCGGCGGTGATATCAGCCTCGTTCAGGACGTCGAGGCCGAGGGCTTTTGGATCGAAGATCTGCACACGCCCGGTTCGCGCCCGCCCGTGCGACGCCAACGCATTCGGGGCCGTTCGTTTCAGGTGCATGAGATTCGCCGCCTCGCACTCTACCCGCTTCGTGCCGGTGAACTCACCGTCGGCGCCGCTCAGGTGTCGATCGGGCCTTCGCGGGGATTGGCCAGCCTCTTCGGCGGCGGCGGCGGCGGACCGGCCTTTCAGCCCGCCGGCGTACCAGTCACCGTAACGAGTCGGGCCCTTCCTGAGCCGGCGCCATCGCCGGTGATCATCGGAGAAGGCACGCTCACCGCGAGCCTCGACCGCACCCAGGTGCGAACGGGCGATGCGATCACCGTTAGCGCTGTCGCCGCAGGAAGCGGACGATTGAGCGAGCTTCGCCTCACGCTTACGGCGCAAACGGGCCTTCGCATTCTCGAGCCCCAGGTGACGGACGGTCCAGATGGGCGTTCCCGCACCTTTGAATGGATTGTCGTCGCCGAGGCGCCCGGTACGTACGAGCTCGAAGGCCTTCGTTTTCACACCTTCGATCCCGTGAGCGCGCGCTACACGGCGGTGAATGCCCCGGCGTTGCGCTTCGAAGCGGCGGGAAACGCGCAAACGCCCACGCCCGTTCAGCCGTCCACCCCTTCGCCGAGCGCGGAGCGCGAGCGTCCCGCCGAACTCAGTTTGGAAGGCCTGCGCGGCAGCAGTGAGCTTCGCCGCGAGCATCGCGCCCTAAGCAGCACCCTGCCCTTTTGGGGCGGTGCGGCGGCGCCGCCGCTGCTCTTCCTCCTTCTCGTGTTCGGTCGCCGCCTTCGCGAGCGCGAACCAAGTGCCGCCGCCCAAAGCCGCTCGCAGCGCAAGCAGCGCCTGCAGGCAGCGCTCAGCGCCAAGCAAGCCGGCGATGCGCGCACTTTCTACGCGGCCCTCGACGCCGCGCTCCTTGAAGCGCTCGATGCGCCCCTCGGCGAACGCTCCGCCGGCATGACCAAGAACGAACTACGCGACGCGCTCAAGGCCTGCGCGATGGCCGACGCGGACGTCGACGCGCTGCTGGCGGAACGCGAAGCCAACGACTTTGCGCGCTTTTCCTCCGCAGGCGCGGGCGCGAACGAAATGGACGCGGCCCTCGAGCGTACGCGAGCGCTGCTCTCAAAGGTCGACAAGTTGGAGGCACGGCCATGACCCTTCGCTGCGTCCTCGCTGTGGGAGTTTTGGCTTCGCTCACCGCGACGCCGGCGAGCGCCCAGCAGCGCATCGACGCGCTCTTCGACGAAGCGGGCGAACACTTCACCCAAGGCCGGCCCGACGATGCGTCCGCCGCCTATGCGCGCTTGGTTGAAGCCGGCGTCGTGGACGCCGACGTCTTTCACAACCAAGGTACGGCCCTCGCGTCGAGCGGCCGCTACGGCGAAGCCGTGCTCGCCTTCGAGCGCGCGCTGCACCTCGATCCTGGCGCCGACGATACGCGCGCCAGCCTCGAATCGACGGAACGCGTGCTGGCCGATCGGCTTACCGCCGCCCGCGGCGAAGTCGAGACCCATCGGAGTTCGGGCCTAAGCGAAGCGCTCGTTCGCGACATCTCCGAACGGGCTGTCGCCATCGGCTTTCTGGCCCTTTGGGCCCTCGCCTTTCTCTTCCTTGGCCTGCGTAAGAAGGGCGTCGCCTTTGCGGCGATGAGCGCGGTCTTCTTCCTCAGCGCCGCCACCCTCGGGGTGCTGCTGATGGCCAAGCGCGGCGTCTTTCGCGACGGCGACCCCGCCGTGATCACCGCCCGGGAAGCGTCCCTCCTCGAGGGTCCCGATCCGCGCAGCGTCGATCGTGGCGACGCGTACGAAGGCGAGCGGGCCGCGGCCCTTCGACGCGACAGCGGCTATGTCTTCGTGCGCACGGGCGACGGTCGCTCAGGATGGCTGCCGGAAGCGGCGGTGGGTTTGATAGAGGTTGAAAACGGCCAGTCCTGACCCGGGTCAGCGCGGACGCACGATTCGTCCGTGCCGGGGGCCGGCCATCCAGTCGAACACGCGATGAATCGCTCGTATCCGCCTAGAAATGGTTCAAATGTGCAGGAATGTCCCATTGCGGCGCGCGTCCTGCCTTGCGCCAGTGGCGCGACTAGCCCCAGACTTATCCTATGGACCGCGACGACGAGCTGCTTGGCGAAGAGCTGGAAGCCCCGGAGCCCGTCTCCTCTCGAGGCGACGCTCTAGCCCGGTCCGACGAGGGCAGCGGCGCATGGGCCAAAATCGCCATCGTCGGCGTGCTGCTCGTCGGCGGTGTTGTCGGCCTGATCCTGACCACCGACGCCGGTGAAGCGCTCGCCTACACCCAGCCCCTTGCCGCCGTTGCGCAGAACCCCGGCGACTTCGCCGGTCGCCCACTGCGCGTCGAAGGCGACCTCACGCAGGGTTCGATCCGTTTTCGCGAGGACCCCTGCGAGTGGCGCTTTCGCCTAAACAAGGAAGACGAAGAGCTCGCCGTACACTTTCCCCAGTGCGTCGTGCCCGACACCTTTCGCGATGAGTTTGGCATCTCCGTCACGGTCCAGGGCACCGTCGAGCAGGTTGAAGGCGAAACGGTCTTCGTCGCCAGCGAAGTCGTCCCGCGTTGCCCCTCGAAGTACGAGATGAACGAGCGCCTGCAGGCCGGCGAAGAAATGCCCCACGACATGCCCGCCGCCGCCCAGCGCGACGAACCGCCCACGGCGGACGAGCTCTTCAACGAACTCGACGGCAAGTAGCCCCCTCTCGAGCTGGCCCCGTGGTCTCGCCAGCCCCCCGCGAGGGCACGGCGCCGCCCTGCGTGCGGCGCACAATCCCGCCAACCTGTTTGCAGATCGTTTCGCGTTCGCTTAGCCCTTCCTCCCCGCGATGGCGCTTGATACACCTCCCCTCGTGAGCGAGCTCGTATCGCCCGAAGACCTAACGCGCGTGCTGCGGCGTATGGCCTCGTCGATCGACGAGGCCATCGCTGGCGAAGACGTCGCGCTTGTCGGCATTCAACGGGGTGGGGCGCCGCTGGCGAGGCGCCTCGCGGAGCTTCTTGGTCGAACGGTGGACGTCGGTTTTGTCGACATCGCGTTCTACCGGGACGACGTGAGCAAGGGACTGCCGGACCCGCGGGTCGGTCCGACGTCGATCGACTTCGAACTCGAGGGTCGGCACGTGATCCTGGTCGACGATGTACTTCAGACGGGTCGCACGGTGCGGGCCGCCATTGAAGCGTTGAGCGACTACGGGCGGCCGAAGCGCATTTGGTTTGCGGCCCTCGTCGATCGCGGCGGACGGGAGCTGCCGATCGCCGCCGATTTCATCGGGCGCACGATCGATGTGCCCGCGGGCGCGCGCGTGGTCGTCGACCCAGAGCGCGGCGCCCTCATCGAGGGCGCGGCACAGACAGAGAGCGCCGGATGAGTGAGCATCTTCTCGACCTCAAGGAGCAAGGCCGCGACGACATCGTCGAGCTGCTCGACACGGCGGAGGCTTTCTTTGAGGTGAGCCGCCGGCCGATGCGTAAGGTGCCCACCTTGCGCGGCAAGACCATCGTGAACCTCTTCTACGAGAACTCGACGCGCACCCGCACGAGCTTTGAGCTGGCCGGCAAGCGCCTCAGCGCCGACACGGTGAACATGAGCGTCGCGTCGAGCAGCGTGAAAAAGGGCGAGAGCCTTTATGACACCTGCAAGACCCTCGAGGCGATGCATCCAGACGTGGTCGTCATTCGCCATTCGGCGAGCGGCGCGCCCCATTACCTGGCGCGCCACATGCGCTGCAGCATCGTCAACGCCGGCGACGGCATGCATGCCCATCCGACGCAAGCGCTCCTCGATGCGTTTACGATTCGGCGCAGCGTCGGCCGCCTCGAAGGCCTCACCGTCGCGATCTGCGGTGATATCGCCCACAGCCGCGTGGCCCGAAGCGCTTGCCGACTGCTTCGCAAGTTCGACTGCGATGTGCGCGTCGTCGGTCCGCGCACGCTCATTCCCGAGCACTTTGCCGCCGCCTTCGATGTGAAACACTTCGACGCTATGGAGCCGGCGCTCGAAGGCGCCGACGTGGTGATGGCGCTGCGCATTCAGCGCGAGCGCCTCGGCGAAGCCCTGCTTCCGAGCCTGCGCGAATACGCGCGCACCTTCGGGCTCGACGCGCGCCGACTCGCCTTTGCCAAAGACGACGCCATCGTGCTGCACCCAGGGCCGATGAACCGCGGCGTGGAGATTTCGCCGGACGTCGCCGACGGGCCGCGTTCGCGCGTGCTCGATCAGGTGGAAGCGGGCGTCGCCGTGCGCATGGCCGTACTCTACCGCCTGGCGGCCCAGCGCCGCGGCGTGCCGGAGCCCGCGCCATGATGGAGACCGCGCCATGACGCGGGTCGTTACGGGCCTCGAGCGCCTTCGCACCGAACCCGAGCTGCAGAAGCTTCTTAGTGGGCGCCGCGTGGGCCTGCTTGCGCACGCCGCGTCCATCGACGCGGATTTTCGGCACGCCAAGGACATCGTCGCCGAGCTGGGCGATCTGCGCGTGCTCTTTGGTCCCGAGCATGGCTTTGCCGCCGACGCTCAAGACATGGAGCCCGTCGAGGAAGACGGCGAAGCGTCGGGCATGGCGCCTTCGTCCGGCGCATCCTCGTCCGGCGCATCCTCGTCCGGCGCATCCTCGTCCGGCGCATCCGCGTCCGGCGTATCCTCGTCCGGCGCATCCTCGTCCGGCGTATCCTCGTCCAGCTCCTCGCCCCGCGTTATTTCGCTCTATGGCACGTATCCGGAAGACCTATCGCCGCGCCAAGAGCACCTCGAAGATCTCGATGTGCTCGTCGTCGATCTTCAAGACGTCGGTTCGCGCTACTACACCTACGTATGGACCGCGGCCTTCGCTTTGCGCGCCTGCGCCCGCGCCGGCGTTCACGTCGTCGTGCTCGACCGGCCGAACCCCATCGGCGGCGTCGTTCGCGAAGGCGCGCCCCAGCGTC
>JBCCRV010000104.1:0-14464 GCA_039201085.1 Myxococcota bacterium
CTCGATCAGGCTTGCCAGACGCTTATCGTTGACAGAAATGGACCGGTATTTACGCTTCTTCGTCATGGGGATGAGTGACCTTCTTTTCATCTGGGATTCTCCCAGACTCGAGGCGCTCATCCCCTTTTCTACAGCTGACTAGTACCTCACCACAGGAGTTTTGACCGATTGAGTGCGGCCCTCGCCGTCGATCTCGGTGGCCCTCTTCCTTGAATACGCTCGGGTCCTGCGTCGGACGCCCGCTAACCTCGATGCCGATCATCCACACTCAATCGATCAAAACTCCTGTGGTGAGGTACGAGAGCTCAACCCCAAAAATCGCCGTGGCCGTGTTTCCGCCAGCGTTCACTTTTCGAGGTGAACCTACCCATACGTCGGTCGGCTGTGCACGAGCCAAAGGAAGGCTTCGCGGTTGCCCTTGGGTCCGATGACCGTGTTGTCGTGCCGTCCCCGCTCGTGAAAGCCGAGGCCCTCTGCGGACGCGGCGACGGCGTCGATCGCTTCGGTGCGAAGGGCTTCGTCCCGCACGACGCCGCCCTTACCGAGGCGTCCCTTGCCGACTTCGAACTGCGGTTTGACCATGGCGAGCACGCTTCCGCCGGGACGCAGGACCGTTGCGGCGGCGGGCAGGAGCTTCGCAAGGCCGATGAAGCTCGCGTCGATGACCACCAGGTCGATGGGATCGGGTAGGGGTTCGAGGTGTCGTGCATTCGTGCGCTCCATCACGACCACGCGCGAGTCTTGACGGAGCCGGTTGTGCAGCTGACCCCAGCCCACATCGATGGCGTAGACTTTCTTGGCGTCGCGCTGGAGCACGCAGTCCGTGAAGCCGCCGGTGGACGCGCCGAAGTCCGCCACGACAAGGCTCGCCGGGTCGAACGCGAAAGCGTCGAGGGCACCTTCAAGCTTCAGTCCGCCGCGGCTGACGTAGCGCAGGTCGCCGCCGCGCACGTGCAGCTCCTCGGCGGGGTCGATCAGGGAGCCGGCCTTTTCGATGCGCCGGCTGGACGTGTAGACCTTGCCGCCGAGGATGAGCGCTTGAGCGCGTGAACGGCTGGGCGCCAGCCCGCGTTCGACGAGCAGCACGTCGGCGCGCTTCCGGCTCATAGGATGCCGAGCTCGGCCGAAGGAAAGCCTTCGATCGGTGCGCGAAGGTGACTCGTGGCCACCGCTTGTAAGACGGCGCGGTAGTCGTTGGTTACGCGAAGGTCGCGCCCCTCAAAGAGCGCGCGCTCGCTCAGGCCCGGCCAGTCGCCGTGAATGCCGCCCCGCACCCCGTCGCCGAGCACCCACATCGACGAGCCGTAGCCGTGATCGGTTCCGCCCGTACCGTTCACCGCGGCCGTTCGGCCAAACTCGCTTTGCACCACGACGGCGACGCGACGCCGATGATCGCCCAGGCTCGACCAGAAGGCCGTCAAAGCCTGCGAGAGTTCGCGGCCGCGGGCCTGCAAGGTGCGTGCTTGGCCGCGGTGCGTGTCCCAGCCGCCGTGGCTGAGCGCGAGGACGCGAACGCCGGTGCTCGAGATCAATCGGCTTGCGAGCTGCAGGTCGCGTGCGAGGCCGCCGCGCCCAAAGGCCTCGCGGCTGTCGCGGTCGAGGGCGGCGAGCTGGCGAAGGCGCTCTTGAAGGCGCAGCGCGCCTTGCCCCTGTCGCCGAATGCGCGCCGTGAGCGATTCGCCCGTGCTCGTCCCGTCGTAGAGGGCGCGCACCGAAGGTTCGGCCGCTTCGGCCCGTCCCGGTCGGGCGGCGAGCGCGCGTGAGCCGGCCAGGGAGTCGGGCAGCGCCGAGCCGATGGCCACGGCGCCAAGGTCCGCATCGTCCGCACCGAGCGAACGCACGAGGCGCGTGAGCCAGCCCTCTTCTTCCGTGTTCACGGATGACTCGCCGCCGTGCTCCATCACGTATTGGGCCGCGAAGTGGCTCCGGTTCGCCACGGGCAGACCGGTCGCCAGCACGAAGGCGAGGTGAGCGCGGTGAGCCATGAGCGGTTGGAAGGCCGGGTGCAGGGCGAAGCCCTCGCCCAAGTCCAGGTCGTTCGATGCGGGCGCGGGCACGCCCAGCTGGGGACGAAGGCGCCGATAGTTTCGGTCCGCGTGCGGCGCGATCACTCCCAGCGTGTCCATGGCGCCGCGAAGGAAGAGCGAGACGAGCACGGGCGCGTCCTGGGCGCGTCCTGGCGCGGGCAAGAGCGCGCCGCCGAGCGCGAGCGCGCCGGTGCGCACCATCGTGCGTCGTTTCATCGGCGTTCGCTCCGCCAATGGGGGCGAAGGTTCGGTGACCTGCTCATCGCTGCATGAACTCCGGGCTCGATAGGAGTACACGAAGCCGTTCGACGCGGCGTCCCGGGCCAACGAGCGGCGTGAGCGCTTCGCGCGTTTCGGCGCTGAGCGGGCCGGCGTGGTCTTCGGCCCAGGCGAGCACTGCCGCGACGCTTTCGCCGACGGGCACGCCAAAGGACTCGGCGGGCTCGAGGCCCGCTTCGCCAGCGAGCAAACGCTCGACGAAGCCGAAGCGCTCGACCATGCCGGCGGTGGAGAGCCAGTCGTCGCCCCGGGGCGAATAGCCCGTCGGAACGACCTGGGCGTACGGCGCCATGCGAAGCCGTGTGAGCGTCTGACGGATCGGATCGGCGTCCCGCACGTGGGCGCCGACGAGCCGTGCCGCGCTCACGACGTATTCCAGCGGCGTTTTGAACTTCGTTTCCGCGTCGTCCTCGAAACGCGCAAGCAGCCTTAGGACGACGGGACGCAGCTCGCCGTTCGATTCGGTGTACGCACGCGCCAGTCGGGCGATCACCGCGTCGCTGGGATCGTCCGAAAGAAAACGCGTCGCGAGCCGCTCGCCGATGCGCCGGGCGGTGTGTTCGTTGCTGGCGAGCTGGGCCAGGAGCCGCTCGCCCCCGTCCATGCCGGCAGCGTAGCGAACGCCAAGCACGGTCTTTTCGCCGCGGTCGTGCGCGCGTGCGCGAAACTCGAAGGTGGGCACGCCGTCAACGTTGCGAAGGTTCCAGCCCGTAAAGACGCGCGCCGTTTCCCGTACGTCCTGCTGCGTGTAGCCCGTGCCCTCGCCGAGGGTGTGCAGCTCCAAGAGCTCTCGGGCGTAGTTTTCGTTGAGGCCACGACCGCCCGAGCGTCGCCGAACGCTCGACGCGTTGTCGAGGTACTCAAGCATCGCGGGGTGGGCCGCAACGCTTCGCAGCATCGCGCCAAACGACCCAAGGCTTAGCTCGCGAATGCGCGCTTCGTAGTCGGGCAGCGCGTAGCGAATGCGGCGCTTCGATGCGAAGACGTTGAAGTGGTTGAACCAGAAGTCCGTTAGCAGGTCGACGACGTTTCCTTCGCCTTCGATCGCGCGAACGATGAACTGGCGCTCGAGGTGACGGAGCAGGTCCCGCTGATCGCCCTGCGCGTCCATGCGTTCTTCGCGCGGCGGCGTCGGTGGAAAGGCCCGCAGAAGCGAGCCGGCGCTCTGGTCGGCGGGAAGCCCTTCGTAGGCCGGCGGCGGGGCCGGCTCGAGCAGGCCGCGGCGCAGCGCCTCAAGATCGGCCGCAGCGCGCTCGACTTCGGCGGGCCGCGCGCCCCACGTAAATCGCCGCAGGAGCTGGGAGGCCGCGCGGCGCTCGCTCGACGCCGCCTCCACGCTTTCGCGGGGCGCTTCGGGCTCGGCGCTCGGGGCTGCGGTGGATGCCGGCTCGGCGCTCGGCGCGGCCGGTGCCGGCTCGGCGCTTCCGCAGGCCAAAGCGAGCGCAAGGGCCGCGAGCCAGGGCGCTTGATTCACGACGTTCACCCCCGTTTCCGTGCAAGAGGGCCGCGTGCGGCGCTCAAGTTTGCCTCGCCCTGCCCGGCATGAGGTTTCGCGATGGCGGCGGTCGGCGTCTTCAGCGCCGTTTTGAGGTCGTGACTCAAGCACCGAGGGCAGGACCTCACAGGTGCGAGATAGCACAGGGGCAAGTCGCCGCGGGAGCTGACGCACATTTTCTTTCGACGGAAGGCGGGGTTGCGCTCATGGTAGGCCCATGGACACCGTGCCGGTACAGGATTCGGCCGCGCCGAAGCCCTCGCGGGCCGAGGCGCTCGCGGCCCGTAAGGCGGCCCGTGCGAAGGAAAAGGAACTTCTCAGCCGCACCAAGCCCTTCGCGGAAGAGCGCCCGCTGCGCAGCTGGGGCGAGCTTGCGCTGACCTTCGCGCTTGTGGGCGCCGGCATTGCGGTTTCGGTGCTCGCCGAGGCGTGGTGGCTCCAGGCCCTGGGTTCGCTGCTCACCGGTCTGTCGACGGTGCGCTTCTTCATGCTCTACCACGACCACATGCACAACTCGCTGCTGCGGCGCTCGCCCGTTGCAAAGGCGATTTTCTGGGTCTACGGGATCCTTGTGCTGACGCCGCCCAAAGTTTGGCGGCAGACGCACAACTACCACCATTCGCACAACTCCAAGATCGTGGGTTCGCACGTGGGCTCGTATCCGATCCTCACGGTGGAGATGTACCAATCGGCCACGCCGATGCAGCGCTTCATGTACCGCTTTACGCGGCACCCCCTGAACATTCTCTTCGGCTACTTCACGGTGTTTGGCTTTGGCATGTGCGTCTCGCCCTTCCTTCGCCGGCCCAAAGGCAACTGGGACTCGATCTTCGCGCTCATCGTGCACGTCGCGCTGGTCGCGACGCTGATCTACTTCACCGGCTTTGCGATGGCGTTCTACACGCTTATCTTACCCCTCTTCATCGCGTGCGCCGTCGGCGGGTACCTCTTTTACGCCCAGCACAACTTTGAGGAGATGGTCGTCCAGCCGCGCCAAACGTGGAGCTTCTCCCGCGCGGCCCTCGAATGCTCGAGCTACATGGAGCTCGGACCGATCCTTCGCTTCTTCACGGGCAATATCGGCTACCACCACGTGCATCACCTGAACCCGATGATCCCTTTCTACCGGCTTCCGGAAGCGATGGCGGCGATTCCGGAGCTGCAGAGCCCGGGCAAGACCACGCTCTCGCCCTTTGAAATGGCAAAGTGCTTTCGATGCAAGCTGTGGGATCCCGACGCTCAGAAGATGGTCGGCTACCCCTGAAGCAAGATCCAAGCGAGCACTAGGGCGGCGACGAGCACGAGCCCCAAAAAGAGCCGCGGCGTTTCCGGCGGCGCAACGTCCTCTTCGGGAGGAAACGAGGACGACGGCTCGTTCGTTTTGAGCGCATCCGCCAGGCGCGCCTCCTGCGCCTGCCGTTCACCGATGAAACGCTCGGCGATGAAGGTCGCCAAGGTCTCGCGCTGATGGGCTTCTTCCACTTGATCGAGCGCGGCGGCCATCTTCGCGGCGTTTGAGAAGCGCGCGTCGATCGGAGCGAGGGCTCCGAGTACGGCGGCCCGCGCGGCGCGTGACTGGCCCTCGAGCGCGGTTTCCAGCGCGTCCTTCGTGGGCTGCATCGTCTCCAGCGTTTTGATGTCGTTGCCGGCGGGGCGCAGGCGGCTTCCCGTGAGCAGCTCGTAGAGCACGACACCCAGGGCGAAGAGATCGGCCCGCGGATCGACCGTGCCCATCGCTTGCTCCGGCGCCATATAAGCGAGCCGGCCGCGCAGCAGCCCGGAGTCCGTTTGCGTGGTCGTCGTCGACGCGACGCCAAAGTCCAGCACCTTCACCGTGCCGTCCCAGCACACGAAGAGGTTCGCGGGCGAAACATCGCGATGCACAATGCGCAGCGGCCGCCCGTTGAAGTCGATCAGTTCGTGCGCATAGCTCAGTCCCTCAAGGGCTTCGCGTACGATGTGAATCGCGAGCGCTTCGGGCATTCGCTCGCTGCGTCGATCGAGCCGGCGCAGTACGCGGTCGAGGGGCACGCCCTCGAGGTACTCCATCGCCAGGTAGTAGCGGTCGTCGGCCTGCAGAATGCCGTAGGTCTGCACGATGTTCGGATGGCGCAGGTTGGCGCTGAGGCGGGCTTCCCGGAGGAACGCGTCGATCGCGCCGGGATCGCCTTCGAGTTCGGAGCGCAGCGCCTTGAGCACCGCGACCTTTCGAAAGTCCGGCGATCGATGGACGGCCAACAGGGCTTCGCCGGATGAGCCCTTGCCGACGCCCGCGACAACTTCGTAGTCGCCGATGACGCGCGGGCGAACGACGCGAAAGCGCTCGGTGGTGTGCCGCTCCCTAGTCTTCATGAGTCACCAGGAGGCGTGACGATCGTGCGAGACTTCGCGCTGAGCCATGGGTTGGAGCGGGAAGTACACGGCGCGTTTGAGGCCTGAGCGCGAAGGCTCGCGAGGTCGGGTCATCGGGGGAGAAATGCGGGCCGGATGGCATCGCGCGTCGCCCGCATCATCGCCCGAGGAGCGTGGCCGTAAAGCCCGCCGTTTCGAGCGCCGGTATCAAGCCGTTTTCGCCTACGAGGTAGCCGATGTCCGTGGCGACAAAGACGCCGCCGTCGGTCATTTCGCCTTCGAGTCGTCCACGCCAGCGGGCGGCGCCGTCGTAGCGCGCGCGAAAGAACGGGGCGAGCGATGAGTTTTGCATGGCCACGGCTACGCCTTCGGCGTCCCCATCCATGTATGCGTCGACGATCGGCGCCACCGTTTCGTCGCCGCTGTCGGCCACCCGCTCAATGAGATCGCCGGTTCGCGCTTCTTCGAGACGCGACAGCCGCTCCACCTGCGTATCCAGGTTGGTGAGGGCCCGAAAGCTGATGGCTTGCTCTTGAATGTACGCGTGAAGCGCGAAGGCCATGGGCTCAGCGGCCCCGGCTCGCTTTTGCATCAGAAAGCGGAGCGCGACCCAAGGTGCCACGGTGCGTAAACGAACCGGGTCGACAGCGTGCAGCAGCTCATTCGTCAAGGTGTGCACGGCAGCGCCGGCAACATGGTCCGAAAGACGCTCACCCTCAGGGAGCTGCACCAGCGTTTCGAAGCTGTCGAAGTTGTCGAGGCTGCCCGCATCGGCGTCGACCTCCAGAAACAGGATGCGCGCGTTGGCGAGCTGTTGAAGCGAAGTGTCGTTCATCGCCTGTTCGAGGGCGACTCCAAAGGGCGCCGTGCCGAAGACGTAGTTCACCGCCTCCTCCGAGCGCACTTCCCAACGCATGGGAAGCCGCACGCTCCGTGGTCCGGTCGGTCGGCGCCGTGCGGGCGGCGGACGCGGTGCGGTGTTTTGCGCGCGCGGCTCTTCGCGTTCGTACGTGGGAGCGCGCACCGCCGACGGGCCGCATCCCGCAGCCAGGAGGAGCACGAAGAGGGCACGGGTGGCAGCCATTGTTCGAAGCGTACTCCGACGCGTGCCACGATGAGAAGCGCGAGTCAGGCGTGAATGGCGCGCCCGGCGCTCAGGGCCATCAAGTCTGCTTCGTGAATGTTGCGGCGAACGGCGTCGTTGACGGCCGACGCGCGCTGAAAGATCGCGCCGTGACCGGCGTCTTCGAGGACAACGAGGCGCGCGTGGGGAATGGCTTTGGCGAGCCGATCGCTTCCCTGCGGTGGCACCAAGAGGTCCAGCGAGGGCTTCACGATCAGCGTGGGCATCTCGAGCGAAGAAAGGCGCGCTCGGGTGTCGTGCCGGGAAATGGCGATGAGCTGCCGAATCAAGGTCTGACGGGGCACGGGGCGCATGAGCTGGTTGCGCATGCGTTCGTTCAGCGCGGCCCGATCGCAGGTGGCGAGGTAGGCGGCGGGGTACAGCAAGCGACGGATCGCGTCGATGCGGCCGTCGCCTGGCATCTGGGCGCGCAAGAAGAGTCCGAGACCCTCCGTGGGCGGCAAAAAGGACAGCGGGCCGCCGCCGGGATGGGTGGCGATAAGCGAAAGGCTGCGCACCCGCTTGGGAGCGCGAAGGGCGAGTTCCTGGGCGATCATTCCGCCCATCGACACGCCGACGACGTGGGCCGTTTCCCAACCGAGGGCGTCGCAGACACGAAGGGCGTCCTCGGCGAAGGTCGCCATCGTCCAAAGTCGCCCAGACGAGGCGCTATCGCCCAGGCCGCGGTGGTCGAAGCTCACCAGCTGGTGGTCGCCCTTGAGCCCCTCGAGCTGCGGGCGCCAGAGTGCGCCACGCATGCTGAAGCCCATAATGAGCAAGACCCGCGGGCCGCGCTCGCCGTGGGTCTCGTAGGCGATGGCTGGCTGGGACACGGTGCGAGGCATGGCGAGCAGTCTAGCAGGTTGGCGATGCACAATGCCCCCCGTACGTCGGCCAGCAATGCGTTTCTAGAGCGATGGCGGCGCGGCGGCGGCCCGCGCTTCGCACGCGAGCGCGTAGTTGCGAAGTCGAAGGCTGCCGCTGGCCTCCGCGGCGGCCCCGTAGAGGCGCGCCGCCCGAAGGGCGTCGCCGGCGCGTAGGGCGAGCCACGCGCGCGCTTCGCTCGCCTCACCGCCCGCGTCTTCGTACGGGGTCAGGGCGCTGAGCCGCTGCGGCATCGGCGCGTCTTCGGCCCCAAAAACCAGCCAGCCCCAATACGCCTGAAGCTCCACGTCGCTCATGCCCTCCGTAAGCGGTCGGTCCACGATGCCGTTGAAGCGCGCGACAAAAAGCGTTCGGGCCACGAAGGAAGGCGGATGGCCGTAGCGCTCCAACATGCGGGGAAAGGTCCCGAGAAAGGCCTCTTCGTCCGAGCGCTCGCCTGCGAGGGCGGGTCCCAAGCCGTGGGAGACGCGGCCCCGCAGTTCGCGAAGGGTGGTCCCGTCAGCCGCGCCGTCCGAGTTGGAGTCTCGCGCGCTTGCTTCGACGGCAGCGACGGCGGTCCGTAGGTCACGTCGGCGCTGGGCAAAGTCGTCCTCGGACTCGCCTTCACCGGCTTCCGCGCGCCCCTGGGCTTCGTAAAGCGTCCAAAGGGCCTCAGCGGCCTCATCGAGGGATGCCTCCGCCGCGCGCGCGTCCGCGTCCAGCACGGCGGCCACGGCGTCGACGTCGAGCCAAAGGCGGGGTGGAGCAGGCTCGACGGCCCGGGGCGTTGTCAGAACCACGCCGATGCAGCCCGTGGCTACCACCGCCACGATGAGTCGACTTCCCGATGGCGTGAGGCGCGCCTTGACTTCCTCACCCATAAACGGCTACTCCTAGCGACCTTCGGGGAGAGTTGGAGCTTTCGTGACCGGACGGCGCGTTCATGAGCGATTCGAGTGCGACTTGGCGGTCGTCGTCATACACGACGGTACCGAACTGGCGGCCACCGCGGCCAATATTTCGCTGGGCGGCCTCTTCATAGAGACCGACGCAACGATCGCGTATGGAAGCTCAGTGAAGGTGCGGTTTCGCGTGCCTGCGCTCAAGGACGAAGCCACCGTAGACGGTACCGTGCGGTGGGAAAAGCCCGACGGCCTCGGCATCCAGTTCGGTAGCCTGCGTGCGCTTGAAGTCTGGGCGCTGAACCAGTACTTCAAGGGCCTAAGCCGCCTCGAAGACCAGCCCTGAACACGGGCATGCGGCTTGGCGGTTGAGCCCGCATCAAGTCGGATCGCTTCAGCGGCACAGTGAGTCGATGTACGCGAGAAAGTCCGGAAGGGCGAGGTTCGCGTCCTCAAGGATCTCAGCTGGCGAACGACGCGCTTCCGGCGCGTGCTGCTCCGCAAAACGCATAAACGCTGCGTTTGGTCGCTGCTCGGCGACGCCTGCAGTGACCGCTTCCATCGGTCCGATGTTGTTCGCCAAGAGCCACAGGTACGCGGAAAAGTCTCTGGCGACGACGCCCGTTTGCCCTTCCGATCCCATGAAAACGATAGGCTGGGAGAGGATATCGTCCGACTGCGAGCCCAACCGAAAGGCCGCATACCCGCCCGTACCGTCATCGCCGAAAACGCGAAACTCATCGCCGGATACCTCTCCGTTTGCAGTCCAAGCCTGAAACCAACGTGTCGTATCGGCGCTCGATAGAAACTCTGAGAACGGCCGAAAGTCGATGCCTTCGTCGAAGTTGAAGTCGAGCTCGTGAAGGGCGGCGAGTGCAGGCGGGAATGCGCGCTCAGACATGTTGGCAGGTCCAATCTGGAAGGAACGAAGACCGAGCGTACATCGCAACCGGCTGGGCGATGGACGGCGCAAACCTGCTTATCGAACCCGCGTGCAGCCTCACCCGAAGGTGATCCAAAGCGGACTGCCCCGAACCGTGTACCCATCGCTTTCCGTCACGATGAATTCGGGCTCGCTGGGGTTTCGTTCGATCAGCTCGCGCAACTTGCGCACGCCCGTATGAATGCGCGCGTCGTGACGCAGCGGATGGTATTCCGGTTCACCCCACACGGCGGTCACGAGCGTTTCCTTGGACGCGGAACCGGAGCGAATGAGCGTCTCGGCCAGCTGCCACATCGACGGCTTTTTGCTGAGGTCGTGCACTGCGCCGCTTGCATTCCATAGGTGCGCGCGCGTCGCGTCGGCGCCCCACTCGCTTCGCCACGGTCCGCCCGGTGCGGGTTCGACGCGAAGGCGCAGCGTTCCACGGAGGCGCTCGACCACGGCCTGATCGAGTTGGTCGAGCTGGGCGTCGTAGCCCAGCGTGGCGCGCGCGCGCCGCGCCAGCATCGGGGCCACGTCGAAGCGCGTGGCCAACGAAGCGAGGAGCGAGGGTAACGGTCGTTCGCTCCAAAGGCCTGGATACGGTTCGAAGCGCGGCGACGGCGCCTTCGTAAGCGCTTCGGCAAACGCCTGGCGTTCGGCATCGACCTCCGCACCAAGGCACGTTCCAAGGTCGATGGCCGTGGCCAAGCACGTGAGATACGCGACCTGCGAGGCGCCTTTTCTGGCGCGTCGGACCGCCTGGCTCCACGCCTCGCGCACATCGGACTCACGTCCGTCCAAGAAGGCCAGCACGGCAAGCGCCATCGTGTCCGCGGGACCGTTCGGCGCTGTGGAAGATGTCCGTCCCCACCGCGCGGCGTGCAGCGCCGCCCACGGGCCCCCTGCTTCGCCCGAAGGCTCGTGGCCTATCGCTATCGCAAGGAGGCTGGCTTCGGCGCTTTGCGGCGGCACATTCTGCGCGCCTCGGCCGGCGTGAAGGCCAACCGCCGCCACCAGCGTCCCGTGCTCCAGGGCCGACTGGGAGGGCGCACGGACGAAGGGCCGAAGTCGGTCGAGCAGGTCCTCGGCACGCGACCACTCGCCCGCCTCGTAGAGCGAGCGGGCCCGAAGCAGCAAGGAACGTCGGCCCACGAGGTGCGCCGGATCGCCGCCCAAGGGCGTGGCGATCGCGCGGCTGAGCAGGTCTTGGGCGAGCTCTGTGCGCTGAAGCCTTCGGCACGCGTGGGCGAGCTCAACCAACACTTCGGGGTCTTGGCCTTCGGCGAGCGACGACCAGGCGGCATCGGCGATGGGTTCGCCAAGCTCGGCGCGAATGCGGATGTCGAGCGCGCGGCGCGTGGGGACGTCCTCGCCATGCGCCTGAAGGGCAACGCGCGCGCGTTTCCACTCGCCTCGCTCAAGATGGCACTGGGCGCGAAGAATCGAGGCTTCCGAACGCTGGTCGTCGCTCAGCGTCGATGGCGAAAGGGACTCAAGGGTGGCAAGCGCATCGGCGTAATCGCCGCGTGAGTAGAGGACGCGTGCCCAGTCGAGGAGCGCGGGCGTCGAGCGCGCATCCGCGCGCTCGAGCGAGTCGATGACCGTCGCGCTGCCAAGGACCGCCGCCGTACGAAACTGATGGTCGCTGAAGCGGGGGTCCTGAACGCCGCTGAGGACGGCCCATAGGGCCGTCGACTGGGCGCTCTGAAGCAGCTCGGCGCCGCGCCGTTCGAGCAGCGCCAGCAATCCATCCAAATCGCCGGCATGCCGCAGCAATCGGGCTGCTTCGGCGGCAAGCCTCGGTTCGGGGCTCGCGGCGAGGGCTGCGACCAGGCGGGGCCGCATCTTGGCCACGGCCGGGAGCTGCGCCGTGAGGCGCCGCAGCACGTCGTGGGCGAGCACACCGTCCACGGAGCGCGTGGATAGACCGCGCGATTCGAGCTGGTCGATCGCCCCTTGGGCGTCCGCCTCCACCACGTCGGAAATCGTGGCGACGCGCAGCGGCACCCGCGTTAGGCCGAGTACGCAGGCGACGGCCTCGTCGTGCGCGCTCGCGTTCGGTAGAAGACTGGCAAAGGAGTCGAGGGGCGTGGCGGAGCCAGACGCGAGCAGCTGTTGAAGCAACCAAGGCGATCCAGCGGCAAGCTGGCACGCGCGGCGCCGCTCACTTGGCGCGAGGGTGGGCGCGAAGGCGTCCGCGATCTGAAGGAGCGTTTCTTCGTCGAGACCCACGACCGTGTGTGCGTGGGCCGCCAGCGAAACCGAGTGGGGTGGCGACGCCGTGGTGAAAATCCAACGGCTCTGCTTCGCAAAGGACCGGAGCGCCATCCAAAGGTCGTGCAGGGCTTCCGATCCCCATCGGTGGGCGTCGTCGACAAGCACGATGCACTTGCTCGCCTCGGCGGCGTCGAGGGCCTGCTCGATCCAGAGCGGCCGTTCGTCTTCCTGGATCGGCGGCGCCTCGCCTTTTTCACCCAGCGCAGCGAGCAGGTCTGCGAGCGACGCTTCGAGCACGCTGCCTTCAAGGATCCGCAAGTAGACAGCACGCCGGGCCTTCACCTCTTCGAGGTGGCGAAGGGCGATGGCGCTCTTTCCAATGCCCGAGGGCCCGGCAAGGACCGCCAGACCGCTCTGTTCATGGGCGCCCCTCATCCAGGCGAGCTCGCCAGTGCGCCCACGAAAGAGCAACGTGCTTCGTGGCGGGCGAAACCGCATGGGGACTCGCTTCGCGGCCATGCGCCGAGCATACACCGTGTCGTTGCGATGGGCCTGTTCCCGGCGCCGGCGCGCACTACCAGCGGATGATGTTGGGCTCCGACTGCTTGCTCATGGTCGCCGGTGGCCGCCGTCGGGGGAATGCAAGCTCCACCTCGAGGTCAGTCTCCGGGCGCACCCGTCGCTCCGTCGACCGCCGGCCCGAACGGGCGGCGATGGTGACCGGTTCGCCGCGGGGCACGGTCACTTCCAACGGCGCGACGCCTCGAAGTTCGCCGTCGACTTCGATTTGGGCGCCGCGGCGGGAAACGATGCTAAGGGTGACCGTATCCCGCACCTCCGGCGGCTCGACGGGAACGGGGCGTGCCACCGCGTCCGATTCGGATGCGCCGGCGTTTCGATCCGCCAACGCTTGCTCCACGGCGGGCTGCACAGCGCTTCCGTCGTCCGAGGGGAGCGCCCAAGCCGCGAAGCCCGCTGTCGCACATCCGATCAGCGCGGCGGCTCCGAGCGCGAGGCGTCCTTTGCGCGGCTCGGGTTGAGCGGACCGCAGGCTTACCGGCGTGTGTTCCGGCGGTGTGCTTGCGATCGGCGTGCTGGGGCCGGCGTCCACGATCGACGGGAGCTCGACGTTGTCGTCGACGTTGGCGGGCAGTACGACGGCGTCCCGCTCGCCGCGGCGCACGCGCGCGAGCATTTGCGACTTCTCCGCGACGCGGTCTTCGAAGATGTCCCGCATCAACGTCGCCATCGCATCTTCGAGCGGTTCGTCTTCGTCCAGCGCGCGCAGTCCTTGGATCAAGGCAAGGCGAACGTCGCGGGCCGTGGCAAAGCGCGCGTCGGGATCCTTGGCGAGCGCCCTTAGGCATAGGGCGTCAAAGGCCTGGGGCACCCGCGGATTGATCGACGAAGGTGGTGCGACCCGCTCGTTCGTGATGGCTTTGATCGTGGCGGCGGGCGAACGGCGCCGATAAAGGGCGTGCTGGGTGAGCAGCTCGTAGAGCACGATCCCGAGGGCAAACACGTCGCTACGTCGGTCCAGGGCTTGGCCGTCCGTTTGCTCCGGCGACATGTAGGAGAACTTGCCTTTGATCGTGCCCGTCTCCGTACGCACGAGCCTCGTCGAGCCCTTTGCGATGCCAAAATCGAGCACCTTGACGGCCCCGTCGTAGCCCACGAAGAGATTGTCCGGCGAGATGTCGCGGTGCACGAGGCCGATCGGCTCGCCCTCGGGCGTCGTCAGCTCGTGTGCTGCATGCAGTCCGGCGCACGCTTCGGAAACGATGTGCGCGGCGAGGCGCACGTCGAGTTTGCAGCGCATGAGGCGCAGTCGTCGAAGCAAGCCCGAGACGGACTCGCCCTCAAGGTACTCCATGACCTGAAAGAGTTCGTCCTGGTCCTGGACGAGCTCCTGCACCTGCACGACGTTTCGATGACGAATTCGCGCCGTCAGTCGACCCTCGTCGAGGAACATGTCGACGAAGTCCTGACGCGCGGCGAGGTGCGGAAGGATTCGCTTGACGACGACGGGGCGCTCAAAACCGCTCGGCCCGTGAAGTCGGCAGAGGAAGAGCTCTGCCATGCCACCCCTTGCGAGCGGACCCACGACTTCGTACCGTCCAATGTGGGACTGGCTGATGACTGACGGTGCGCCCATCGACTGCTTTGCAGCTTACCATAGGGCGTTGGCGGCGCTCCTCGCGGCGCTGCTCTTCCCCGCGACGCTCGTCGCGCAGGACGGCACGTCCGACCGTTCACCGAGTGCCCTTTCCGGCGAGGAAC
>JBCCRV010000105.1:0-14414 GCA_039201085.1 Myxococcota bacterium
GAGAGGGCTTGAAGCTCGCGCAAACTCGCAGAAAGCACGGCCGCGGCGACCTTTGGGATGAGCTCGAGTTCCGCCAGCGAACGCGTGGGCGGCTAGCGGCGATTGTGGCGATTCATTGCGTCGCTTACGCCGAGCCGCAGTACATCCGCGATGATCTTGGTGGCCCGCTCGATGTTGTCGGAAAGCGAAATGCGCTCGTCTGCACTGAAGTCGCTCAGAACGTACGAAGCCGTCGGTCCACCGCGCGGGCGTCCGATGCCGTAGCGAAGCCGAATGAATCCGTTGCCGCCGCAGTGCTGAACCATGCTCTTGAGGCCGTTGTGCCCGGCCGTTCCCCCACCCAGTTTCAGCCGCAGCGTACCCTCCTCCAAGTCGAGCTCGTCATGCACGACCACCACCCGTTCCAAGGGCACCTTGTAGAACTGCATCGCCGGCCGCACCGATTCGCCAGAGAGGTTCATGAAGGTCATCGGCTTGAGAAAGACCGCGTCCTCCCCCCCCACCTGACCTTTTGCCGTGTGCCCCCTAAATTTCTCTCGAAACGCTGCGCCCTCGGCGAGCGCATCAATGACGCGAAACCCTATGTTATGCCGGTTGCCGGCGTACTTCGGCCCAGGGTTTCCCAGGCCGACAAGCAAGTAGGGCGAAGCCATTGTCGAAGCATGGCCTGCCGCGCCAACTCGGCAACGTGTTCGGTCACCAGCGGCTGAAAGCGCATCGCCCCCCCCCCAACGAAACCCTCGCAGCTTCCGCGTACCGAAGACCCGGTCCACTTAAATCAAAAAGGGGCGCAGCCAGTGGCTGCGCCCCTCTGCAAACGGTGGTGGCTGTTCAGCCTTCGCCTTCGCCAGCCGCCGCGGCCTCTTCATCCGCGTCCTTCACGGCGCGCTTGTTCTCGATGACCATCACGAGCGAAAGCTCCGGCTTCAACGTACATTCGACGCCATCTTCGAGCGTGAGGTCGCGAACGCGAATCGCCTCAAAGATCTCAAGGTTGGTCACGTCAACGGTCAGCGACTCCGGAATGCGATCCGGCGTGCAGCGAATGCTTACGGTTCGACGCGTCTGCTTCAGCTTCCCGCCCGCAACCACGCCCGCGGCGCGGCCCGTCGTCGTCAGCGGCACCTCGCACACCACTGCGCGATCCGTGCTGACCGTGTAGAAGTCCGCATGAATGAGCGACCGGCTCACCGGTTCGACCACCAGGTCCTTCACCATCGCCAGGTGGTCCGTCCCGTCCAGGGGCACGGTGAACACCGAGTTGCGTCCGCGAGGTCCTTCGAGGGTGCGCCGAAGCTGAACGGGATCCACCGTCAGCGGGATCGGTCCAAGGCCTGGACCGTAGATCACAGCGGGAAGCTTTCCTGCCGCGCGCAACCGTCGAGCGGGCCCCTTTCCGCTCTCCGAGCGGACCTCAGCCTGCAGCGTCGTCGTTTCCATCGTACTTTTCTCCTTAGGCCGCCCAAACCGGCGGCGGTCGGGAGGTTTGACCCGCCCGCTCTGCCCTGTCAACGCGCCGTCTCGAGCCCGCCAAGAGCCTCAAACGAAGAGCGAGCTGACCGAATCGCTGTGGTGAATGCGCTTGATAGTCTCGCCGAGCAGCTTCGCGACCGAAAGCACTCGAAACTTCTCATGGCCCTGGCAGCGGTCGGACAGCGGGATTGTGTCCGTCACGATGACCTCCTCGAGGGGCGACTCAACGATGCGATCGAACGCCGGCCCGGAAAAGACCCCGTGGGTAGCCGCGGCGAAGATGCGGCGAGCACCGTTTTCATTCAGGGCCCGCGCCGCGTTTGTCAACGTGCCTGCCGTGTCGATCATGTCGTCCAGCAGCACGCAGTCACGGTCGGCGATCTCGCCGATGATGTGCATGATCTCGCTCACGTTCGCGCGCGGTCGGCGCTTGTCGATAATCGCGAGGTCGGCGCCGAGTCGTTTCGCGTAGGCACGCGTACGCTCCACTCCGCCCGCATCGGGCGAAACGAACACCGGTGGTTCGGTAAATCGTGGACGGAGGTGTTCGAGGAACACGGGCATCGCGAAAAGATGATCAAAGGGAACGTTGAAGAAGCCCTGAATCTGTGACGCGTGAAGGTCCATGGCGACGACGCGGTTGATGCCGCTGGCGCTCATCAAATCGGCCACAAGTTTGGCCGTGATCGGCGTGCGCGGTGCGCTCTTCCGATCTTGCCGCGCGTAGCCGTAGTAGGGAACGACTGCCGTGATGGCGCCAGCAGAGGCGCGCTTGAGTGCGTCCACCATAACGAGCAACTCCATCAAGTTGTCGTTCACCGGCGCGCACGTCGGCTGGATCACGTAGCAGTCCACGCCGCGCACGTTCTCTTTGATCTCAGCGAACACCTCGCCATCGGAGAAACGCGTGATGCGCGCGCGCCCAAGCGGCATCTGCAAGTAGTCGGTGATCTTCTCGGCGAGCGCCGGGTTGGCGTTGCCTGCAAAAACGCACGTCGATTTGAACACGCCGACCTCCTTCGCCTCCGCCCAAGAGACGCGCCCGAAGTAGCAATGTGCCCAGTGCGTGTCAAACGACGCGAACCCGAAAACCGACCGAAAGAATTCTGCCTACACGATCGCACCTCGACGCCTTGGCGATCGCGTTTAACTCCGCATACGCCGGCCGGTTTTTCGAGCCATTTCGTTTTCCACAGCGCAATCCACAGCTAACCCCCATTCTTTTTTTGCACGCCCCCTTTACAACCCCGTCGGTCTGGGCAAAGTCGGCTCTTCCGATGCGACGGCAGGCGACCGAACAACGTGAAGTGACGACCTTCTTCGCGACCCCGTTGAGCTTCGACCATGCTTCGCGCTACAACCGCTCCTGCAGGAGCGAGCGTCCCGCCGCCTGAGTGCATGAACGATGAACGCGACCGTCACACTCTTTACCGACCGCGCAGACTTTGCTCCCGTCTGGCAACCCCTTCTCGAACGTAACGGATTTGCTACGCGCGTTTGCTCGCCGGACGACATCAGCGTCGCGGCAACGGGCGAAGCCTGCGTCGTGGATGCGGGAGCCGGCGCCTACGGAGTGGATGCGGAAACGGACGGCGTCGACGAGCTGCTGACGGCCGTTGGTTTTCTCCGCGCGCTTGGCGCCACGCCCTACGTTCACGTCGAAGATGTGATCGTAGAGGATGTCGTTGAAGAGATCTGCGGCGGTCGCATTACCCGAAGCCGCGAAGACGTTGCGCGTGCCGCGGCAACGCTTGCGCGTCGCCTGGACCGTGAACGGTGCCGCCGTTTCGAGTTTGTTACGGTCAGCCCACGCAGCGGAGAAGTGCTTGCCATTCTTGGCAACGGTCATTCGGTTCTTCTGCGTCGCCCCGTTCACAAAGTGGACGACGGCAGCGTTGTAGTCGACATCGCGCTCAACGCCGACGCAAGCGTCGCCGTGCTCGAACTTGAAACCGGCGTCCAGCTGAGCCTTCAAGCGTCGTCCCTCGCGCCCCAAGAAACCCCGCCCCCAGGCGGTGGTACGCCCATCGACGGCGTGCGGCTCGGCGCTCGCCTACGCGAGCTTCGCCTCGAAGCTGGCCTGACCCAAGCAGAGCTTGCGCGCCGCACGGGCATTCACCGCCCGAACATTGCCCGCGTCGAAGCGGGCCGTCACACACCGAGCCTCGAGACGCTTTCACGGCTCGCAAGCGCGATCGGTGTGCCCACGACGCGCGTGTTGAGCGAAGGCTAAGTCGCCTGCCACTCGAGATAAAGAGCGACGAAAGTCCGCCCGCGGAACCGCGTGACGCTGCCACCGTCGTTCTCCTCCGGGACGCCAGTGCGGCCCTGGAGGTTTTTCTCGTCAAACGTCACCGCCGGAGCGGTTTCATGGCGAGTGCCCACGTCTTTCCAGGCGGCGTCGTTGAGCCCTTCGATGAATCAGCCGACGCTCCGCGGGACTTCCACACGCGTCTCGGACTCGACGACTCTCAACGCGCCGGCGCCTTCTTCGTGGCCGCGGCGCGCGAGACCCTCGAAGAGTCCGGGGTGCTTTTGGGCAGCGGCGATGCGTTCGCTGCCATGCACGCCCTCAACGCCGGCACGCCGCTAGATGAAGTCAGCCAAGCGCACGGCGTTCGCTTCGACCTCTCGCGGCTCGCTCCACTCAGCCGATGGGTCACGCCCGCCGTCGAGCGTCGTCGCTACGACACGTTCTTCTTTCTCTGCGAAGTGAACGCGAACGAAGAAGCCACCTTCGACGGCCGCGAAACGGTCGCGGGCGAGTGGTGGTCGCCAGAAGCCGCCTTGAAGGCAGGCGACGCAGGCAAGATCCTGCTCGCACCCCCCACCCATCACACGCTCCTGCATCTCACCGCGTTCCGCACCGCCGCCGAAGCCATCGCAGACAGCAACACGCGTGTTCCACCACCACTCGTCGCGCCCATCTTTGCGCCGCGCGGCCCGCGCAATACGCCCACCCTCGTGCTGCCCGGGGACCCCGACCACCCGGAATCGAACGCACTCCCAGGTCCCGTTGCGTACGAACTCGTAGACGGTGCATGGCGCGCCGTTCCGCGCCCGACTCCGTCCGCTGTTCGCTAGCCGCCGACGATTTCGCCGCCGTCGACGTAGATCACGTTACCCGTGATCCACTGGGTGGCTGCCGTGGAGAGCGCCACCACCGCGTTCGCCACGTCCGTTGGCTGCGTCAGACGCTCGTACGGGTTTCTTGCCTCCGCCGACGCGATCATCTGTTCGCTTCCGGGGATCTTTCGCAGGGCGGGCGTATCCGTTACGCCGGCACAGAGTGCGTTGGCCGTGATGCCTTGGGGCGCAAGCTCCACGGCAAGCTGTCGACAGTGCGATTCAAGCGCGCACTTGGCCGCGCTGACGGCGCCGTAGCCCTTCCATACCGACGTGCTGCCAGCCGACGTCATCGCGAAGATGCGCCCGCCGTGTCCCATGAGCTTTCGCTCGACAAGACCCTGCGTCCAATAGAGAAGGCTGTGCGCCATCACGTCCAGCGTCATGTCCATGTTCGCTTTCGTGATGACGGGTGTGTCGTCTTCGGCGATGTATGGCCGCAGGGTGCCAAAGGCGAGCGAGTGGACGAGCACCCGTACGCCTCCTTCACCCACCTGCTCTGCAAGTGCATCAAGCGTTGCGTTTCGCTTCTTTTCGTCCGCCGCGTTGACGTTAAAGAACGCGGCCTTTTGGCCCTTCGACTCCACGTCCGCCTTGATCGTCTCGACGTGCTTGATGCCCGCGCGGCGATCGAGGTGAACGCCGGCGATGTTCATGCCCTGGCCGGAGAGCGTGCGCGCGATCTGCTCGCCAAAGCCGCTCGACGCGCCGAGGATCAGCGCCCATCCGTCCAGTGTGAGAAGGTCCTTCGAGTTGGTCATGGCCCAGCCTTAGACCGTCCTGCTCGCCATGAAAAGCCGACGTGCCGCAGCCAGCTGAGGCGTTCCCAAACGCGGCGTCTTTTGTGGGCCCTGAAGGCAGCGCGCCGATCCCCAAGGTTACCGAATGCCACTGGACGTCGGAACGAATCGTCGTAGTTTAGCCGTCATGCGCTTCGTGGTGCACGCAACGCGTCAGAAACAGGGAAGCGCGCTAACCCTCGCCCTCCTCGTAGGCGTCGCGTGCGGCGACGGGCAGGAAGTCGCCGCTCGCGCGTCCGCACCGAACGAAACGGCGGCGGCGACGCCGCCATCCCAGCCTTCGGAAGCGCCAGAAACGGCCCCGAGCGCACCGGAAGCGCGTTCGCCCGTTGAAACGGAGCAGGACGACAACTCCGCGCCCGAAGAAGGCGAGCCCGAGGAAAGCGCGGACGAAGACACATTTCAGTGCGTCGTTCCGCCGATCCCGATCCCGCGCCCGCGGGCGTGCGAACGCGGTCGCGGCTACCCCCGCTGCAAGTGGCAGATGCCGCACGCGACGCTTTCCGGCGGCCGTTACCGCCGTTGGCGCAACACGATCATGGAGCACTGGTGGGGACGGCCCGAGCTGGTCGCCTTCGTTCTTGCAAGCATGGACGCGTTTGAGCAGCGCTACCCCGACCAGGTTGTCGCCGTCGGTGACCTCGATGCTCCGGGCCCACGGCATACGACGCACGATCGCGGCGTGGACGTCGACCTCTATCTGCTTGGCGCACTCATGACCGAGAACGCCGGCGCCGGCTCGTACCCTGACAACTACGAAGGCAAGTCCGAAGAAGAAGTCGAAGAGCTGCGGCAGCGCGTAGAAACGATGGCGCGCATTCTCGCCCAGTGCTCGGACGGGAAGATTCGCATCTACTACAACGACGACGTGGTGCTCGAGCGCTTTCACGCCTGGTACGACGCCCAAGGATTCGAACCCAACCCCTTCGGCCGCCCGATGCAGCGGCACAACCGGCTGCACGAGTTTCACTTTCACGTCTCCATCGACGATAGCCAGCGCATGCTGCCGATGACCGAACTGCCCGAAGGCGTGTCGCACCCACGGGCGCGCATCGAGGCGCCGCCGCCGCCCGATTCCGCGCCGCACCTCTCGTCGATGAACCGCCGCCCAGGCGAGTGATTTGGCTGCGTGCCCGCTGAACGAAGAGACGGCGAGCATTGATGTACACGGCGGCGGAGCCAACATCTCCGCCGCCGCGATGCGGTCCTATTCGGACGTTCGCGACGCCTTTTCATCGAGGCCGGAGATGCCAAAGCGCTCCGCCAGCGCCACCTCGACGTCCCGGCGGGGAACACCCCGGCTCAAAAGCCCAACCATGACGTGGTAGACAAGGTCCGCCGCCTCGCTGACGACGCGCTCGTCCGTTTCATCCGCTAGGGCGTCGCAAAGCTCACCGGCCTCTTCGCGAATCTTCTCGGAGATCTTTGGCGTGCCGCGCTCGAGCAATCGACGCGTGTAGCTCCGCTCGCCCTCGCCTGCTTTGCGGCGCTGAAGCTCGCGCTCGAGGCGCGCTAGTACGGGCTCGGCAACCTCGCCTTCGTGCACGGGCGCGCCATCGAGCCGTTCAAAGAAACACGTTTGCGCGCCCGTATGACACGAAGGCCCCGTGGGCTCGACCAGGTAGATGACCGCATCCCCGTCGCAATCGAGCCATACGGACGTCACGTGCAGCACGTTCCCGCTCGTCTCGCCCTTCGTCCAAAGGGAGCTTCGGCTACGACTCCAAAACGTCGCCTTCCCGGTGGCGAGGGTCTTCGCAAGCGCCTCCTTCGTCGCATGCGCGAGCATGCAAATCGTACCGGTCGCGTAGTCCTGCGCCACCACCGTGACGAGGCCGTCCTTGTACTTGAGTCCATCCAGCGAACGCACATCCATGGCGGTACTAGAGCACGCGCGGGCTCGTTTCGCGAGTCGGCGGCCCATCCCTTCCGGCCGACGCCCTGCAGGCTCGCGGGCCCGGCGCAGTCGTAGACTCCGCCCCCTTGGTCCGGCATTCGCCTCCCCCGACGCGAATGCCGGACCGTTTGGGACGAGGACGCGCGCTCCCCCGATTGCACGCCCCTACGCTTGTTTGTTCAAAGCGCCCCGGCTTATAGGCTCCGCCGGAGCCCAGCACGACGACGGCACATGCCCTCGTCCAGCCAATCCGGCGCCTGACGTTCCGTCCATCGGTCCGGCATTCGCCTCCCCCGACGCGAATGCCGGACCGTTTAGGACGAGGACGCGCGCTCCCCCGATTGCGCGCCCCTAGAGCTTATGAGCCCTCAACCGCGCAGGGCGGCCATGCGCGCTTCGTGCGAGAGCCGACTCACGGACTGGGCCATGTCGCGGGCCGTACCCGCCGATCGCTCCAGCGCACGCGCGTGCTCATCCGCATCGGACGCACGCTCCTGCGCCTCATCGGCGATCAACGCATGGGCATCGGCGGCGGCAGTGCGGTCGGCGCTTCGTTCACCGAGGACGGCGCCACCAATATTGAGCAACGCTCCGCCTCCTTGAACGCCGCCGCCCCAACCACGCTGCGAGCTGGATGCGTCGCTTTGGCCGGCAACAGAGCCACCAATGCTGACGGCGACCTGCCCTGCGCTTCCCAAGATCGACGCCCACATTTGCTTCTTCGCGGCCTTTCGTTTCTTTCGAATCGACGCGCGTTGCTCGATCGAACGGGAGCGGCGCTCCTCGCGGCGCGCGCGCTGGCTATGCTCGCGCCCTTCATCAAGCTGGAGCGATGTGAGCATCATTGCGGCCTCAGGAGACACGGCGGCGGCGCCCGCGAGACGCGCCTGCTGAGCAGCCATTTCGGCTTCCTGCGACGTCGTGCCAGAGGACGCGGGAGGGGTGTGGGAGGAGTCGATACGCATGGTGTTCCTTGTAGTTCGCGAGATGTATGGATTGGATGAACGGGTTGGATGAATCGGTTGGATGAATCCGTGGGATTCGAAAGCTCGTTCGGATCGGTTGGCCTGCACAGGCACTCTCGGACGGTGGCGCAGTCATCTGCAGCCTCGGTTCAGAACGATCTCTGCAATCGCAACGATGGTTACTGCACGCGGTGAGAATGGTTCGGACGCGAAATACTTCGGGCGAGAGCACCGCGATATGGATGAACTCTGCTACGCCGGCACGCGCACGGCCGCACTTGCCGCCTCGGCGCGCAGCTCACTCAAACTGTTGAGAAGGGCAGCGATACGACTGTGCTGCTTCATCAACTCGAGAATGGACTCGTGGGCAAGCTCAATGTGTTCGTTCGATTCGTCGGCCATTTGCGCATGAGCTTCTGCATCAAGACGATGATCGGTCGCCCGACGCTCCACGACCGCGTTGTTGATATCGCGGATGGCCGTATCGGTGGCGATGTGCACCTCGATATAGTTCACGATGTTCGACGCCGTTCGCATGACACTGTCTAGCGTAGACGTTGCGGTCGACGCCGCCGTACTCGCCGCTGCGGCGCTCGCGCCAGCGCTAACGCCCGCCGTCGTTGCCATCGCACCGCCGGCGACCCCTCCGGCAGACTGCGCAGCCACTTGCGTGGCACTCGTCGCCGCCGTTGAACCGGCGGTACTGACCGCGGCGCCGCCCGCGGACTGCGCTGCCACCTGGCTCGCGCTGGTAGCTGTTGAAGTGGCCGTATTCGCCACATCGCCGGCCGCCGTAGCAGCGCCCGCGCCGAAGCTCATGACCACCGCGGACGCAACCTTCAACGCCGTGGCGATGATCATCCCGGCCTTCTTGGGGATGACGCCGGCATCGGCGAGCGCCTGCACCACTTCCGCGCCGACCAAGAGCGCCACACCGATGACGGTCAGGGCTACGGACGTACCACCGGTGACCACCGATGCGACCGTGCCGACCACCGAGAGGACCGCGCCCACCACCTTGCGAAGCCAGCGAGGCATGCGGCTCATCGCCTTCTTTGCGGCTTCAATGGCCTTGCGAGTCGACTCGGCTTGAGCAGCTTCAGCACCTTCGGCTCGCGAAGCGTTCGCGCTCGCGTCGCTTTCGGACACCTCCACGCCGGCATCGCGCATCTGCGCCTGCAGCCCAAGAAGCATCGCCATGGGGTCCGCCACGTTGGCGTACACGATTCCCAAGGTCATCGTTTGATGCACTTCATGGCGGGTGAGAACCGGCGGCGCCTCCAGGGAGCGCTCCGTTTCCGGAGCGAGGTTTGTCGCCGAAGCGGTGCGCGATTCACTCGCTGCGCTGCGCGGGGTCCGCCCGGTACGGCGAACGGTGCTCACTTCGCTGGCTCGGCGCCGCGGCGAGAGATTCAAGCGGTCGTTCGGCACTTCGAGGTTCGCGGGCCGGGTCCCGGCCCGCGGCGTGATCGTTTCGACGGTCATAGCCAGCCCACCATGTCTTCCATCGCCTCGGCGCTCTCCGCATCGCCATCGGCGCGGTAGCGCTTGGCTCGAAGCGCCATCGCCGCCTTCGAGAGGGGCGCCACGCGCATGAGCGCATCGAGGGCGTCATCGGCACGCTGAAAGCGGCGCGATTTGATGTGCGTTTCGGCGACCCGGAGGAGGGGCGCGATGAGCGCGTTCGTTTCGGCGGCGCTCATTGTTCCCGTTCGCCACGCTTCGACGAGCGGTTGAAGTTCCGTGGTGTGCTGGAGGTCAGTCATGGCGCGCCTATCGACCGATGTTCTGCGCGATTGCCTGCGCCGAGTCATTAATGCTCTTGAGCATCTGCGTGGCCATCGTGACGACCTGCGAACGCTGCTGCATCGCCGACTGCATCTGCACCATAAGCACTTCGTTGTTCGAGTTCATGCGCCGCACCTACAACTGCAAAGTCTGCAGGTACTCCTGAAGCGCATTCCCGGTGACTGTATCGACTCCCAGCAGAGCCGACTCGTCGCCGCTGATCCGTCGGTCTAGCCTGGCGATCTTTCCTTCCAGGCGTTCAATCCTCCGCGCGCGTGAATCCGTAAGGGGGCGGCTTCGAACACGATCCAGCCTCCGCTGCAACTTCTGACGTTTACGCTCGGCCTTTTCCAACGAGAGGTCTGCATAACCATCCGCTTCAACGGGCAAGTCGTTCAAATCCAGCAGCTCGACGAGCTCCTCAGCCGTCATTTCCTCGTCCTCCCAAGTGACAAAGATCTCATCCAGGGCTACCCCTTCGGTTCCGCCGGGCTCAGCGTTGCTAACCTGCGCACGAATGAGCGAGACCGCTTCCGCGCGTTTGGCGAAGAACTCCGAGCGCGCAGTGTTCGATTCGATCTCGCGCATAAGATGGTCCACCTGGCCGTCCATGTCGCTCATGCGGCGCTGAAGCATGAGGAGGATGGCGCCGGGCGAGAGCGACGCGGACGCGCTCGAGAGAGTGGTGGCGTAGACGTTGTTGGTGCCGCTGATTCCGTTGACAGTCATGGTGGTTCTTTCGCTTGGGTCTTGAGCAGGGGTTGGGGAACGGGTGGTGGCGAAGGCACTGGGCCCTGCCGATTGAAGTTTCGACGGCGACGGCTGGCGCGCCGACGGGCGAGTGAAAGACGTCGGAGTCCGCTGACTGGCCGGACCCGCGGCTTTGGTTCAGCAGCGCAGGGCGCCGTGTGGCACGAACGCTGGGGTGTGAGAACGGCGCGCCGGAAGTGGAGCGCTCGCTACGGCGCGCTCAAGCGCGGCTTCGGCAAGCTCGATGGCGGCGTCGCTCACATCCGTGTCGACATCGACCGCAAGCGCCTCGATCTGCTCGTCTTGCAGGCGACGCTCGGCGCGCCATGCTTCGACCCGGGTGCGGGCTCGTTTCGCTGCTTGCTTCAACGCGATAGCCGGGTCAGCCGCAAGCTGCCCGTTGGCGCTCCGCGTGCCCTCGAGGGGAAAGCCCGTGTACAGCGTCCGGTTCATGCCGCCACCGGGAGCTCACCGAGGAGCGGCTCGGTGCCGATGCCCTCTTCAAGGGCGGCTTCGACAGCGCAGATGAAAAGGAGGGTCTCGGGACCAAGATCGCGGAGAAGGTCTTCACGCAGCGCGCGGTCTTGGGGGAGATGAGGGGTCGAGCCGGGTTGGCGGGGTTCTTCCTGAAACATGGCCGGCGTATCGAGGCTCCGACCCGCGAGTTGCGAACTTTTTTCGCGCAGGTGCGTTTGTGCCGAGGACGCGCAGTTCGCCTCGAAACTCGCTCTCTTTGCCGCGCTTGGGGCGCGGCGAGACAGCGCCAAGTGGCGGCGCCCGCAGCTAAACAACGGATCGCGTTTTGCGATAGCGGTCCGGATCCACCCTGCGTACCGGCCTCAAGAGACGTGGGCGGCGTTGAAAAGGGGGATTCGACCCAACGTAAGGAGCGCCGACTCTCAGGCTATGCGATTCGCTTTTTGCAACGTCGCTCCCGATTGAATCGCCGGCACTTCGGAAGCGAACCGCAACTGGCGGCCCGAACCGACGAGAGGGCCGCGTTCCGCTAAGCATAGGAAGGACGAGCCATGAAGCACACGATGAAGCACTCAAAAACCCGCTCCCCGGAAGAACAGGCGCTGCTCCATAAGCTGCTCGAGGTTGCGGCTCAGCCCGTCCCTTCTGGCCTTGGCGTCGTTGAAGTGGGCTACGGCGTGCACATGTACTTGAAGACAAACCCACACGACGGCTCGACCATCATCTTTCGCTTTCCGACCTGGGAACTCTGCCAGCGCGCGATGCACGAGAACTTCACAGCGAGCCTCGCGGCGTAGGCCGGATGGACGGACCCGCCGCTCACGATGCAAACTGCGAGACCATCGCGGCGCTCGCGCTACCCACGGGCGTCCAGGTGCAACGAGCGGCGCAGTTCGTCGACTACACGGGTTGTCCCAGGGCTTTTTCGAAATCCTTCAGGACTTTTTCGCGCGTGACGCCCTTCGCCAACGCCAGTTCGTTGGCGAGCAGGTCCCGCGCCTTTTCGAGCAGGCCGCGCTCACCGAAGCTGAGCTCCTTTTCGCCGCGCAGTCGGCTGATGTCGCGAAGCACGCGGGCCACTTCGATAGGCGAACCGCTCTGAAGCTTCTCCGTGTACTCGCGGTGGCGGCGATTCCACGGCTGGCTCGTGACGGCGACTTCGTCCTTCTTCAGTTCGCCAATGACCTTGGACGCTTCACGCTTGCTGATAACGCGCCGCATCCCCGCGCGGTCCACGCCGTCCACGGGCACCATCATGGTCATCGAGCTGCCGACGATCTGAAGGATGTAGAAGCGGGACTCCTGGCCGCCAATGCGCTTACTCTCGATGCGGATCACCTCGCCCACGCCGCGGGCGGGATGAACTGCCATGTCGCCAACTTCAAACTTCATCCGTTTGCGAACCTCGGGGCGTCGTGACGCCAGAGACCCAAGGATACCCTCTTGGAGCACCCGGTGGGTGACAAAATCAGGGACCGAGAATCGAGGCCCAATCGTCGGAAACGATGGCTCGCAGGCCCGAAACCAGCGGCGAGATCGGCCAAATCACCTCGATTTGAAGGGCTTCAGGGGCGCCTTCGACCCTTAGCGACGCCGCGGCGTCCCGACCGCCGAGCATGCGCCCAACGTCACTCCCGCCCAAGAGCCGTAAAAAGCGGCGTACGTTTTCCGGTGCCGTTTGCGGAAAGCGTCCGGACATACCGGCCCACAGGTGCAAGCCACCGGCCTCAGGTTTTCCGTGAAGGCACGTATGCCGCACATCGCTTAGGACCGTCGCGATCGGCGCTCCGGGAGGCAGCTGCAGGTTGGACGTGCACGCGCTGAACATGGTCGCTTCGCGCGGCACTCCCGCGTTCCACGTGAAGGGTGACTCTACCGAACGCCGCTCCGCGGCAGCACGAAGAACCCGCAATACCGCCGGCGACGGTCCAGCGTAGAGGAGGAGCCTTGGCGCTAGGACCGCGACTTCCCGCCGCTCCGTTCCAATGAACCCCTGCCGGCGAAAGAGGGGCGCATCCGACTCGGTTTCGATCGTGTTCATGCGAGCCGCGATCGCCTGCGCATTCGCCAGCACATCCGAGTTGGCGTGAATGAGGACGAAGGGTGCGCCATCAACGCTTGCGAAGACCAAGGTGCGCACGTCTTCGGGTCGAAAGCCAAAATGGGTGTCCAGCGTTTGGCGACGATCCGCGGGCACTAGCAGATCGAGGAGCGGCCAAAGCTCGTCGGACGCGAACGCGTCCGACGCGGCAATTCGAAGGGCCCAATCCGCGGACGCGGGAACGAAGTCGCTCGCGTTCGGTTGCCACGCCACAAGCGGCTCGGCTGATGTCTGGGTGGCACCGCACGCGCACAAAGCGATCAACCCGAGGTTGTACCACCGACCTCGCGAAGCGGCCTGCACGCTCCGCGGGTGCCGCTGAAGCCAATCGGGGCGGGGAAGTCGAACCGGGGCACTGGGGACAGGTACACTCACGCTTGCGGTCACGAAGTGGCGACGTCTTCGTACCGTTCCCGGATGAACTAAGGCCCGATTCGATGCAAGGGCTCAACGAGGCCGAATGCAGGGCAAGGGCTACCCGGCGCACCCTTCGCGGACGCATCCGCCCGCAGAACCGCTTCAAGCAACCCAAAGACAACGACCGGCACCCGCTTCGCGGATCCGGTCGTTGTCGCGCTGCGGTGGGTGTGAAGCGGCCTGCTACGCGCGGGCCCGCTTGGACTTGCCGTTCGGCTTGGAGGCTCCCTTGCCTTCCGCCTTGGTTGGCTTGGCCGGCGCGGACTCGGCGCCCGCTTCCTTCGCCTGATCCCCGCGAAGGAGACCGTGCGCAGCGAGCACCTTGTGCTCGATGCTCGCGAGCAGGTCCGGGTTCTCCTCAAGGAAGTTTCGCGTATTATCGCGACCCTGGCCGAGACGGTCGCCGTTGTGGCTGTACCAAGCGCCGGCCTTGTCAACGACACCCGCAGCAACGGCGAGGTCGAGCACATCACCGCTGCGGCTGATGCCTCGGCCGAAGAGAATGTCGAACTCGCAAAGCTGGAACGGAGGCGCGAGCTTGTTCTTCACGATCTTGACGCGCGTGCGGTTGCCGATCGCCTTGTCGCCGACCTTGATCGTGCCGATGCGGCGAATGTCCA
>JBCCRV010000106.1:0-14405 GCA_039201085.1 Myxococcota bacterium
GACGCCGTCGATCAGCGGGCGGACCTCTTCGCGTTGGGCGTACTGCTGCATGAAATGCTCGCGGGAAGGCGCCTTTACGGAGACGACGACGTGCGCGCGGCGGCGCGCCGCGTGCTCGGCGAAGCGCCGCCACGCCTCGAAGGGCTTGGCGCTGAACTGACGCATGCGCTCCTCCAGAAGGCGCCGGACGATCGACCCAAAGATGCCCGTACGGTGGTGCGTCAGCTCGAGGCGCTGGTGCGGCAGTGCGTCCGAGAAGACGGCCCCGAACGCCTGCGCACGTTTCTTCAACAGCGCCTAGCGGCGCGCATGAATGCACACCGCACGTGGCTCGCGTCTTCGGCGCAAAACTTCAAGGAAGCGCCAAAGCCGGCAGCCACACGCCGACGCCTGCCGATGGCGGCGGCTGCGGCGGGCTCGATCGTTGCGGCCTCGATCCTTGCGGCTTCGCTTATGTTCAATGGATCTTCCGACCCGAGCCCCGCGCAGCGCGAAACGCCGCCGCCGGCTGCAGCACCCTCAAGTCCGGACGCAGGCCGCGAAGCCGCGGCGCCCGCCCAGCCCGTCGCGACCCAGCCTGCGGAAGCGGAAGGAAGCCCGAGGCCCGCAAGCGAACCCGCGCGTGCACGGCGCGCTCGCCCCAGCCGGGACATGCGCGCCGGCCGCCGCCGGCCGCGGGCCCGCGAAACGATGGCGGACTGCGTGCTCGGCTGGGACGGACGCTGCGAATAGACCGCGAAATTCACGGTCCGCGCCGGCGCGACAAGCACGTAACGGACGCGCCCCTGCGATCCGATCCATCTTCAAGCCGTGCGAATCTCCCGCCAAGCGCGCGACCCTTTCCACCGAACGGCACGGCTCGCGCTCGTCACCGCGTGCCTTTTAGCGGGCGCCGCCTGCACCGGGAGCATTGGCGACTCCACGCCCCGGGCCGAACTCGAGCGCGGCATGGGCCCGGGCGAAACCCCCGGCGAGGGCCGCCCGGTCATTCCCGCTGGCGAAGCCCTCGACTGCAGTGAAGCGGCCTTCGAGCCGCCGAGCACCGTGCTGCCGCGCATCACCCGCGGCGAGTACCTCAACGCCCTCGACGATCTCTTCGGCTACTCGCCCAGCGAGGATGCGCTGGAAACGCTGCCCTTCGAGCTGCGCGCACCGTCCGTGACGACGGCCCAGGGCCAAACGACCGACCTCTTTCACGTGGAAAGCTACGCGCGCATCGCCGAAGAACTCGCGGCGACGATGGACGGCTTTGATGCCTACTACGACACGGACTGCGCGGACTGCGCGCGCGCCTTCATCGAAGGCTTGGGCGCCCACGTGTTTTCGCGCCCCCTTCGCGACGCGGAGGTCGACGGCTTTCTTCCAATCTTCACGCTCGTCGAGGACGAGGGCGATCCGGTCCTCGTCGCCCATCGACTGGTGCTGCGGGCCATGCTGCAGTCGCCGCAGTTTCTGTATCACCTGGAAGATCTGCGCCGGCGCGACGACGCCATCGCCGATCTGAACCCCGACGATTTGGCGCGCCGCCTCGCGTTCCTCGTGTGGCAGGGCCCCGCCGATGAAACGCTGCGTGCCGAAGCGGCCGCGCTCACCTCCACATCCGCCATCGAAGCCGCCGTGCGGCGCATGGCGGCCGATCCCCGAGGCGAGCGGGCCGCGCTGGCCTTCGTCGAGGATTGGATGGACCTCACGCGCCTTGAACGCGCCGTGAGCACCATCAACGAGCGCACGAAGGCCGCGATGCGCGAGGAGACGGACCGCTTTGTCGTCGACGTGCTCGAAAACGGCGGTCTCCTCGACTTGCTCGAGGGTGACTACACGTTTCTGAACGATCGCGCCGCCGCACCCTACGGACGGTCCGCCGGAAGCGGCTTTGAGCGCGTCGACCTTTCCGACGATCGCACGCGCGTAGGTCTGCTAACGCAGCCCGCGGTCATCGCCGCCCATTCAAATGGCAACCGCCCTTCGGTCGTGAGCCGCGGCCTCTTTCTACTGCGCGATTTGATGTGCCGTGACGTGCCGAACCCGCCGGTGACCGCCGACACCGAGTCGACGGAGCTTCCCGAAGACGCGTCCGAACGCGACAAGTCCGCCGAGCGCCTGGGACGGGGCGCTTGCGGCGGCTGCCACCAGCACTTCGATCCGATGGCCTACGCCTTTGAGATCTTCGACGGCGCCGGCCAGGTGCGCGAGCTCGACGAGCACGGAAACGCGATTATTCCCGAAGGCTGGCTGCCCGCGATTCGCGGCACGCGCTTCGGCGATGGCGCCCACGCGATCGACCAACCGTACGACGACATCACGGGGTTGGTGGAGCTCCTGCGCGAAAGTCCCGTCGTCGCCGAATGCGCGACCGAAAAGGTGCTCACCTACACGCTTCGGCGCCGTTTGCAGATGGAGACGATTTCCGACGCCTGTGCCGTTCGGCAGATCACCGAACGGGCCGCAGCCCTCGGCGGCACGTATGAAGACCTGCTTGTCGCCGTGGCCACCAGCCCCGCCTTTACGACCGTGAGGACCGCCGAATGAAACTCAGCCGTCGCACCCTTCTTCGTGGCGCAGGGACCGTGGCCATCGGGCTGCCCTTCTTGAGCGAAATGGCGCCCTCCCCTGCTTACGGCGCGCCGGGTGATGTGCCCGCGCGCGTGCTGACCTTCTTCTTCGGCTTGGGCGTTCCCGTCGACTTTCAGGCGGACCGCTACGCGGCGCCCTTTGCGGACCACCTCGGGCCGCTCGCCGCCGTTGCAGACAAGATCGCGTTCCTTCGCGGCGTGCACTACGAAAAGGGCTCGCGAACATCCGGCAACCACGACCGCGGAAGCACCACGGCCTTTATCGGCGCGCGCGAAAGCGGCGCCAGCATCGATCAGGTCGTGCTGCAGCACCTGCACGGCGATGTATCGCCGACCTCCGTTCGCACGCTCTGCGCCGGCACCTTCAGCCGCCAGGATCAAAACCGGCGGCACATTCACAGCTGGGTCGGCGCGGGCATGCCCACAGCCCAGCCGATCGAATCGCCGGCCCAGCTCTTCGACCGCGCCTTCGGCACCTTCATGCCCGAGCCGGCGGAAGTGGACGAAGGCGCGGCGCGGCGCGCGCGCTACGACCGGAGCGTGCTCGACGCCGCCGTTCGCCAGTACCAGCATGTAACGAGCGATGCCTTCGGGCTCAGCGCCGACAGCAAGCGCCGGATTTCGCTGCACCTCGACAAGGTGCGCGAGCTAGAGCGGCGCATCTTCGATCCGGACGGTCCGGTCATGCGGCCGCCGAGCGCGTGCGCCATGGAGCGCCCGCCGGAGTACGACCACCCCGAGCTCGTCGAGATTCAGCGCACCGTGAACAACGAAGGCGTTCGCATGGAGGTGAACCGCTGGATGGACTTCTGGAAGGTCATGGTCGACACCTACGTGCTCGCCCTCCAGTGCGACATCACGCGCTTTGGCAACCTTCAGTTTCAATCGGGCGGGGAACGCATTCGCCTCTACGGCGACTACACGGCCTACGGCCAAACGCGCAGCTTCAGCGACGACACGACAACCCACGAGTACTGGCACTCCTGGCATCGAAACGACCGCTACCGTGCGCTCATGCTCGACCACATTTGGCTGATCATGACGGCCCTCACGGACTACCTCAGGGCCCTCGACGATCCTGAAGTGACGGACGCCAACGGCGGCACGCTCCTGGACAACTCGCTCGTGCTCGCGGGCACCGAGCTCGGCGACGGCGACGCGCACGACATCGAAAACGTCTTTCACCTTTCATCCACAGCGTGCGGCGCAATTCGGCCGGGCGTACACAACCTCGACGTGCAAGCGACCCAGGTCTACAACGCCGGCCTCCGCGCCCTCGGCATCGACGGCGTCTCGATGGACGGCGAACCTTCCGAAGCCGGCGAAGTCGCGTCGATTCTGGTTTAGGGACCGCCTTCGGGATTCGGCCTCGAAGGTCGAGAAGCGTGAGCGGGAAGCATTTGAGAGCCGTGTCTCGGGGGGGGGGCTGCCTCCGGCTGGCTCAACGCAGTTTGCGCTCATTCACCACACCTCACGCGCACGCTTCACGCTCACTCACCTAGCTAGCTTCAGTCACACCGCGCCCCGAATAAGAAAAAGGCCGGATCCTCTCGGACCCGGCCTTTCTTTCAGGAGTCGCGAACCCTACTCAGCGAGGGCGCGATCGATCGCCGCCTTGAAGGCGTCGAAGGGCTGGGCGCCCTGGAGAAGGCGGCCGTTGATGAAGAAGCTCGGCGTACCGATGCGGGCGCCGGCTTCGCGTACGGCGTTCATGTCCGCATCGACCGCCGCCTGGTGCGTGCGGTTGTCGAGGGCGGCCCGGAACTGGGCCATGTTCACGCCGCCAACCTGCTCCGCGTAGGTCTCCAGGTTGGCGCGCTCGAGGGCACGCTGGTTGGCGAAGAGAAGGTCATGGTACGCCCAGAAGCCTTCGTTGCCGCGCTGACGGAACACTTCCTTCGACGCTTCCGCCGCGAGGTGAGCGTTGTTGTGGAAGGGAAGCGGGTAGTCGCGCCACACGATGCGAACGCGGTCGCCGTACTCCTCGATGATCTGCGACACGGTGGGGTTCACGCGGGAGCAGAAGGGGCACTGGAAGTCCGAGAACTCCTGAATGACCACCTGTGCATTGCGGCCGCCCTTGAAGGGCGCGTTCCGCGGCACGGCGATCTCGTAGACTTGGTTCGGGTCCGGGCGGTTCGGCTGGGCCGGCGCCGCGTCGCCGCCGCCCACAAACTGGGGCTCGGTGGCGCCTTCACGCACGGCTGCGGCGTACACCTGGTTGCGCGGCGTGCCGTTGCGGATAAGGCCGCGGGCGCGCTCAAGTTCCTGATCGATGACGGCCTTGAAGGCGGGGAACTGCTGCGCGCCCCGCACGTTGCGGCCGTTGATGAAGAAGCTGGGCGTACCGCTCGCGCCGAAGCGACGGGCGATGGCCTGCTGCGCCGTGATGGTCTCGCCGTGTTCGTTGTTGTCGAGGGCGGCGCGGAACTGGGCCATGTTCAGACCAAGCTCCTGGGCGTAGCTCTCGAGGTTCTCGCGCGTGAGGGCACGCTGGTTTTCGAAGAGCTTCGCGTGCATCTCCCAGAACTTCGCACTGCCGCCCTGATCGAAGGCTTCGAGGGCCGCGTTCGCCGCAGGACCGGCGTTCTGGTGAAAGGGAAGCGGGTTGTTCATCCAAAGGACGCGCACGTCGTTGCCGTACTCCTCAAGGATCTGGTTCACGGTGGGCTCCACGCGCGAGCAGAAGGGGCACTCGAAGTCGGAGAACTCGACGATCGTCACGAGGGCGTTGTCCGGACCGCGCTGCGGAAGGGCCATGTTGGCGGGAAGCTCCACCTTGTAGACGGCGGCGGGATCGGGCTGGCGACGCGCCTGTTGGGGCTGCTTGGCCTTCGCGGGCGCCGCCGCCGGGCTCGTGCGGCCATTCTGAATGAGCGTCGCGTAAACGCGAGCGCGGGGCGTACCGGCTTCGACGGCGGCGCGGGCAGCGGCAAGCTGGCGGTCGATGACCTCCTTGAAGCGCTCGAAGGGCTGGGCGCCCGTGAGCTGCTCGCCGTTGATGAAGAAGTTCGGCGTGCCGCGCGCACCGATCTGCTGCGCGAGGCGCTGGTCCGCCTCGATTTTTGCCTGGTGCTCGTTGTTGTCGAGCGCGGCGCGAAGCTGGGCCATGTTGAGGCCGAGCTGCTGGCCGTAGCCCTCAAGCTGCTCGCGACCCAGCGCGCGCTGGTTCTGGAAGAGCAGATCGTGGGCCGCCCAGAACTTGTCGCTTCCGCCCTGGTCCATCGCCTCGAGAGCGAGCGTTGCGGCGGGGCCGGCGTTCTGGTGAAAGGGCAGCGGGTTGTTTCGCCACACGATGCGAACGTCGTCGCCGTAATCACGGCGAATGCGCTCCATCGTGGGGTTCACGCGGCTGCAGAAGGGGCATTCGAAATCCGAGAACTCGACGATCGTAACGAGCGCGTCGGCGTTGCCCTTGACGGGCTGGTCCTCGGTGACGGGCACGCGAAAGCGCACGACGTCATCTGTCGGCGCGGCGCCTACGGCACCGCCCTCGCCGTCGCCAGCGAGGTTGACCGTGGTAGCGGTCTCGTCACCGCCGCTGCTCTTTCCGAGGAGGTTGCCGGCGGCGAAGCCACCGACAAACGCGATCATGATCGCGAGTACTGCTGAACCTTTACTCATGTTTAATAATCCTTTGTGTGCGCCCGATCGGGCGCACGTTGGGCCTCCTCCTCCGAGGAGAGAAGGAAGCAAACTCGATGAATGCCTTTCGCAACCGCGCGAAAGGCAGGGCCGCGCGTAGAGCCGGATGTGAAACGCGCGCTCAAGCCCGTGGCCTAAGCCGGCGGCAAAACCGCCCGTACTCGCCCCGTGGGCAAGGGGCTGCTCACGCGCAGCACGAGAAACGCCGAACGCACTCCCCCGTACCGAAGGGGCGCTCTGGAGCGTTCGAGGTGCGCGCGATTGTGCAGCCGGCGCTTAGATCCGGGGCGGGCGAAGCAGGCGCTCGCCGTGGCCGTCGGGCCCGCGAACGTCCTTCGATCGATGCACGGCCACCCGTCGACGAAGGGCTGGCGTCACATGAAGGCTCGCAAGCACCCCGATCGGAGGCGTGAGCAGCTCGACGGTCGAGGGCGCGTGGCCCTGCTGGCACTCATGGCCGCCTTCGCCACCGCACCAGAGCACAGACTCGCTCCGGCCATCGGACGGCTCCGGGGCGCGAAACACGATCCGCGGCGCATCGGCCCAGTTAAACGTGCCCGCCGCCGAGTCGCTCCAAAGCTCCTCGATGGGCAGCGACGCTGCTTCTTCACCCTCGGCAGCACGCGACTGCGGCCCCTCCACCTCAACGGGCGGCGGCGCCGACATCACAACACACTGGCCGTCGGCCGCCTGCGCCATGGCAGGAAGCCAAAGGCAGGTAAGGACGCCGCCAATGAGCGCGCGAAGCATGGGCGGAGACTTGCAGCTCCTTTCGAAAGCGGCAAGCCCCGTGCCGCGGAGTTTCTGCCTCATCGGGGGTCGGCGGCGCACGTTGAAACTGCGGGACCCGGCGTGGGAGGGAAGATGGGTTAAGCCGGGCCCCGCATCGCACCGAACGCCCCGTTTTTGAGAACATTCCATCGTCGAGCGTTTTTTTGTCCCCTCGGAGCAGGCCGCAGCGCTTACGCGCGCAATTCGGTTCGCACTGATATACTGGGCGTGTGCTGCCCCCGCTCGGCTCGACCATCGACGGCTTTCGCCTCGCCCATCAGCTCGCCGCTGGCGGCATGGGTGCGGTCTTCGAAGCCACAAACGGCGCCGGAGAATCGGTCGCCATCAAATTTTTGCACCCCGAGCTGGCCGCCGACGCGGACATGAGCCGTCGTTTTCACCGCGAGGCGTCCATCCTCCGAAACCTCCGTCACCCGTCGATCGTAAAGGTGCGCGGCTTCGGCACCGGCGAGTTCGGCGCCTACACGGTCATGGAGCTGCTTCGGGGCGAAACGCTGGCCTCGCGGCTCGCACGCGGGCCGATGGAGCTCGCCGCACTGTGCGCGGTCATCGCGCCAATCGGCGCAGCGCTCGACGCCGCCCACGACCATGGCGTGATTCACGGCGACGTGAAGCCGGCAAACGTCTTTTTGGTGCAGGGCGGCGGCGCGACGCTCGTCGACTTTGGCACCTCGAAGGTGCACGGCCTCGACCGGCTCACGCGCACCGGCGAGGTCTCGGGCACGCCCGCGTTTATGGCGCCGGAGCTGCTTACGGGCGAAGGCGGCATCGACGCACGGATCGACGTATACGCTCTGGGCGCCCTCGCCTATCACGCGCTGGCGGGCACCTCACCGTTCACCGAGCGCAATCCCGGCCGTTTGCTTTTTCAGATCGTGAAGGGAGAAGGCACACCGCTGGCGGTTCATCGACCGGACCTCGCGCCGCACGTCGCCGCGGCCATCGCCCAGGCCATGGCGAAGGACCGGAACGAACGGTTCATGCGCGCGAGCGCCTTTGGAAGGGCCCTCTGCGAAGGGTAACGACTGAAGAGTGAAGTGTGAAGTGTGAAGTGTGAGCGTGAAGAGTGAAGAGCGGTGAGTGAGCGCGAAGTGCGGTGAGTGAGCCCGAAGTCTGCGGGTGAAGTGTGGTGAGTGAGTGTGAAGGGTGCGCGTGAAGCGTGATGAGTGGGCGAAAAACGTGAACGGTTACGCGCGGTGAGATGCGAGCAAGGGTGAAGCGATGACGGGGCAAGCGAAGAACGTGCGAGGAAGGGTGGCGCGGCCGCGCAGCGCATGGATCGGCGCGCTCCTGCTTGGCGCGTGCGCTTCCAACCCCGGACCGCCCGCGCGCCTTGGCCGCGCCGAAGGGCCGCCTTCGATGGAATGCCTGCCTTCGAATACCCCAAGCTTTTCTGAACGCATGCGCTTTGCGTGGCTGCTGACGGAGCAGAGTTTTGAAGAACCCGCCCCAGCGCCACCGGCGAGCGGAACGGCACTTCAAATTCAGGACTGGTCCGATGCGCGCCTACGCCCGTGGCTTCGCCGCAAGTCGCAGCTCGTCTCGGCGGCGCGCGAAGAGCTCGACGCCGCCGCTGAGGAAACGCAGGGGCAGCGCACCATCGCCGGAGCGCTGGTCGCCCTTATGTACGAAGATGTCGGCCGCGCCCTGCTTCGCGTGCCGATGCCCGACGACCTTCGCAACGAGCCGGAAATCGCGGAGGCATTTCAGGACGTGATCGACGCCCAAGCGCGTCCTTACCTCGACGTGGCACGCCGCGCGTACCGCGCTTGCGCGCTCAACGCGCGCGGCGACGACGAGCTCAGCAGCTGGCAGAGCTTCTGCCACGGGCGCCGCGGCGGACTGCCCGCCGAACACGTCGCATCCGGCGAGACGGTCGTCGAAGTGATCGCTCCGGAGTAGGCTCGCGTCGACTCGCGGACAGCGGCATGCACTCGGCTGTTCAAAAATCGACCGCGCACAGTTAGCAGCTCACGCTGCAGCTGCCGACACTCTGGCAGAATGAAGCGCACACCGGGTGGCAATCGTCGCCAAAGGGACTCGCCGTGCAGCCGCGACTCGCAGGCGTGCTCGTACTGTCGTTGCAGCTGCCCGTCGAGCCGCAGACCGGGGTGGTCGTCGTCCCGTTCTGCGTCCCCGAATCGGTGCACGCGAAATTCGGGTTGGGAAGCTGACAGGCCCCCCAGGATGTGCTGGCGCTGCCGCACACGATACCGGCGCGAGAACCGCGCGAGCAGCCTTCGGACTGGCTCGACGTGTTCGATCCGCAGGTTCCGGTGCCGCAGGTCCGCGTGGTTACGCTACGCGAACGCGTCCCCGTCGCGTCACAGGTGCCACTAAATCCACCGCAACTGCTCCACGGACCGGTGGACGTCGAGCCGCAGCTGACGCCGTCCGTATTGCGCGAGCATCCCTCCGACTGCGTGGACGTGTTCGAACCGCAGGTGCCGCTCCCGCACGTCCGGGTCGTTACGGAGCGGGACCGGCTACCGGTTTCGTCGCACGTGCCGCTGAAGCCGCCGCAGCTGCTCCAGGCGCCCGTCGTTGTTGACCCGCAGCTGACCCCATCGGTGTTCCGCGAACACGCCCCGGTTTGACTGGAGGTGTTCGACCCGCACGACCCACTGCTGCACGTTCGCGTGGTCACCGAGCGTGTACGCGTGCCGGTTTCGTCGCAGCTCCCGCTAAAGCCGCCGCAGCTGCTCCAAGCCCCCGTCGTCGTCGAGCCGCAGCTTAGGCCGTCCGTATTCCGAGAGCACCCTTCGCTCTGGCTGGACGTATTCGATGCACAGGTGCCCGCGCTGCAGCTGCGCGTCGTCACCGAGCGCGTACGGGTGCCGGATTCGCCGCAGGTCCCCGCAAAACCTCCGCAGCTGCTCCATGCGCCGGTGGTTGTTGAGCCACAGCTCGTTCCATCCGTGTCGCGTGCACACCCCTCCGTTTGGGTAGAAGTGTTCGAGTTACAGGCGCCGCTGCCGCACGTTAGGGTCGTCACGGACCGAGAGCGTGTGCCCGCTTCACCGCACGTACCGCTGAAGCCTCCGCACGTGCTCCAGGCGCCCGTCATCGTCGAGCCACAGCTGTTGCCGTCCGTGTCGCGCATGCAGGCTTCAGTCTGTGTGCTTGTGTTCGAACCGCAGGTACCGGAGCTGCAGGTTCGCGTCGTGAGCGTTCGCGAGCGCGTGCCCGACTCGCCGCACGTCCCGCTGAAGCCCGTGCAGCTGCTCCACGCCCCGGTGGTTGGTGAGTCGCAAGTGCTGCCGTCCGTATCCCGCGCGCAACTGCGCGATTCCGAATCAGGTTCCTGCACGCAGCTCCCCGCGCGGCATACGGAGCGTGTGACGCCGCGCGTTTCTGTTCCCACTTCACCACAGGCGCCGGCAAAGCCTCCACAGCTGCTCCAAACCTCAAACTCGGGCGCTCCGCACTCCGTACCTTCCGGACGGGCTCCCGCAGGGACGCATTCGGGCGTTGGACCGGAGCAATCGACACGGCCCGTGCGGCAGGGATCGCCCACCAGCGTGCAGGGCTCGTCAGGGACGCAGGTATCGCTGCATTCGCCCAAGGCGTTGCAGGATGCGGCGCCGCCCATGCATGGGGTGCCGACGGGCGCCGTCTCGTCGAGCGGGCAAGCGTTCGCCGATCCGCTGCACACCTCAGCCACGTCGCATTCACCGGCGGCTTCGTTGCAGACGAAGCCCGTCGCCTGCTTCGCATCGACCGGACACTCGGCGCTTGTACCATCGCAAAGCTCGGGAAGGTCGCACGGTCCGGCGGCGTCCCGACACACGGACCCGGCGTTGCCAGCGCCTGTGGCCGCGCATACGGGCGTGCCCGTCGAGCAATCGAAGACACCGACCTCGCAAGGGTTTTCGGGCTGGCAGGGCTCACCGCACTCCGGCGGCGCCAAATCGGCCGGCGCCGTATCGACGGCCATGTCTATCGCTACATCGACGCGCATGTCCATCGAGCCATCGATGCTCGGAGGATCGCGGTCGGGACGCAGCTCGCAGCCGCGATCGCTGCAAAACTCGTCCGCACTGCACGCGCCGTCGATCGGTGCCGAGAGGCACGCACCCTCCGCCGTGCAAAGACCTTCGGCGCAGTCCGCGCCCACCGTGCAATCGTCGGCCGTGATGCAGCCCTCGCCACAGCTTCCCGGCGTTTCGGGCGAGCACTCCGGGCGCACGCAGCGCCCGTCCGAACACGTCGTTGCTTCCGGGTCGCCTCCGTCGGGGCACGCAACGTCGAGACAGCTTCGCGTGATCGTGAGGGTGGGGGCCGAAGCCCCGCTTATGCGAATACGGAGCGTGCGCTCGACCAAAACCGAGCCGTTCAGAAACAGCTCGCCAAAGAGCGTGTAGTCGCCCGCCTTCAAATCCGAGAAACTCGCGACCCGCTCGCCCGCGATGAAGTTGCCACCATCGATCTCCGTGCGCTGGACCAGCTCGTTGCCGCTGGCGGCCGCGATCGAGACGCGTACCTCGTCGAACTCGGCGCCCGGCACAAAGTCCGTTCGTAGCGTCACGTCCACGTCGCTGGCCCCAGCGCCACTGCATGCGCCCAGCATCAGGAGGGCAAGAATGACCGGTCGATTCACAGCGTGAGTCTACCCGTAAACGCCACGTGCGCGCTCACTTCACTTGGACGATGGCACGCACAACCACCGCGCTCGATGCCGAGGACGAAGAGTCAACGGGCGCCGGTGCGTCAAAGGTCGGAGCGGGCTCGTCGACGGCCACGTCCGTGGGCTCGTCGCCAAACCCGTGCGTACCGGACGGCATCGCTGGCGCCGGCATGCTTCCGGGCATCGTCGCCTCCACTTCGAAGGGCCGCGTATGCGAACTTCGCACCGAGGCGGACCCGGGCGACGTCATTTCCGCTTCGAAGGGCATCGTGTGCCGACCGTGCTCGGGGAGCACAACGCTCTTCGTGGGGTCGTCGTCAAAGGCCGAGAGGGGGAGCTCCTGGTCGCCGGCGACGCGCGTTTTGTCGTCGAAGCTCGTCGCGGCGCTCTTTCGTGGAGCCGACGCGATGCAAAGCAGGTTTACGGCGCGCCAAACGGCGTGAAGCTCCGGTCCGCCCTCCGCGACGAGCTCTTCATAGACGCCACGCGCCAAATCGAAGTTCATCATGCGGGCGTGAAAGGCCGCCGCGCCCCGCCCCTGAAGGGGCATCGTCGCCGCGCCCCCGCTGGGCATCTCGGGCGCGTTCCGCGCCTCCGACTCAAGGCAGGCCAAGGCCTCCGCCAAGGGACCCAGGGCCGGGTCCGCAGCAGCCCGCTCCGCCACCATGGCCGATGCCGCCTCGAGCGAGCCTCGCTCACGGGCCTCCGCGAGCGTCGCGCGCACGCGATCGGCGGTGGAGGCTTCATTCATCGCCGATGAGACTAGACCATGTAGCGACAAATCGCAGCCGCTTCCTCCCGATCCGCACGGTATTGGCGCGCGTTCGTGAAGGCGAGTTCACGGGCCTTGGCGGTGCGTCCCCGCACGTTTGCGAAAGCGGGCTGGTACGCTCCGTGCTTTCCGAGCGCCTCCATGCACCGCACCTTCTTCCTCTCCGCGACCCTGCTCCTGTGCACCGCGTCCGCGCAGGCGATACCGATCAACGCGGAAATCGGCGACCTTAGCTGGCATGCAAACGGGGGCGTCAACGCCGACGCCGCCGATCGCCAGGCGCGCGTGCACACCCACCTCCGCTACGTGGTCCAGCTTCTTCGAAATCGGGAGCATGGCCCGCGGGCGAGCGAACGAGCCAAGCTTTTGAAGGTCCTCGCGGCATACGCCGAAGCCGGCGAGTACCCTCAACGCTTGCCCGGCGAACCGGACGGTCGCCCGGTGTTCATCGATGCGCGGGGCGTTCACTGCGCCGTGGCATTTCTGATCGCGCAGAGCGGCGCCCCCGAGCTCGCTCGACGAATTGCCCGCCGGGAAAACCGGGCGTTCCTTCGCGAGATGACCACCCCCGGCATCGCCCGTTGGGCTTCCGAGCATGGGTTTACGCTGCGCGAGCTGGCGATGATACAGCCGTCCAACTACGTGGAGCTGCCCATTGTCGAACCAACGCAACCAACGCACATCGATAATGCGCCCGCAGAGCTGCAGGAACATGGCGCTGAGTTGACCCTTCTCTGCCTCCAGCACGGCACCACCGAACACGTGAGGCTTAAGATGACAAGCGATCAGCGCACCGTCGACGTACGGCCGGTGTTGGCCACGCCCTTTACCGAGTGCATCGCAGCTCACGCGCGCGAAATGTTAAACACAGGCGCAAACTGGTTCGATCGATTCGACGTCGAATACCGCTTAGTCCTTCCTTCGCGCCGCAGCCTTCTCGAAGGGGCTCTCGAGCAGGTGGAGCTGTCGTCGACCCCGTGCACCCTTCAGCCCGGTCCGCGGCCGACATTGGCCGAGGTGGACCTGGACGTCGCGGCCTCCGGCCTGACCGTTCGCGTACGCACGGCGCCGCGCAATGAGCGCGTAGCTCAGTGCCTCGCAGAGCGGGCCTGGCGGCGACTCTCAAACGTCCACTGGGGTCCCGCCCCGCTTCGGGTGCAAACGCGCCGGCCGATCCGCAGCTACGTCGACGAAGCGCAGCTCCTCAGCAGCCTCCGATACTTCGCCTCGAGTGTGGGCGACGAGTGCGCGCGGAACGAAGCCGACGCACTCCTCGCCAGCCGTGAGGAAATCGCGCGGAGCGGCCATGATGAGCCGAATGGACGTCCCGAAGGCTTTTTGTGGATCAACTTTGTGTCGACGGTTCGTGCGGTCGAAGACGGCGACTACACAGTCTCGGTGGACTTCCCGTCCGCGCCGTTCCGGCGCTGCGTCGAAGCGGGAGTATTGGCGCGCTTTCGCGCTTCGCTTCACGAGCACGACGGCGAGGTGCGAGCGCGCATCGATGCGAGTGAGCGCGCAGAGATTCGCACGGTGGTTCAGGGACCGGCACGACCCTCTCCATGACCGCGCGCCAGCGCTCGACGTTGTGTTCAGCGCGCCGGCTCCGCGACCTACTCGGGCTTGAAGACGAGCAGGCGTCGGGAGGCGGCAACCGTGGTGTAGGCCCGTTCTTGCGTCACCTGCCAGCCCGCCTTGACGGGCGCGTCGCCGGCCGCGAGCAAGACGCCGACGCGCGGCGCCATGACGGCTCCGATCGTTAGCCATTCGGGCGGCGCAAAGGTCGCGCGGGAGTAGGCGAAGTCGAAGGGTCCGGGCGCGACTTCGTGGCGGCCCTCGATGACGCAGACGCGCTCGGCGAGGCGCAGCTGGCCGACGGCCGTCCGCATGAAGGCCACGCGGCGGCGCCGCGGTTCGACGAGCGTGACGTGAAGCTCGGGGTTGAGAATGGCGAGGGGTACGCCGGGCGCGCCGGCGCCGGCGCCGATGTCGACGA
>JBCCRV010000107.1:0-14385 GCA_039201085.1 Myxococcota bacterium
ATGCGAACACCCTCGGGCAAACGCTCCGCACTTCTCAGAAAGCGGGCGAGGTAGCGAAGGCTTCCCGGATCCGCGGTGGCTCCATCGAGGGCGAGCAGCATGCTCCGAGGCGAGGATCACCCGGTCGTAGTTATAGGCTTGGACTTGAGCCGCCGCGCCCACCAACACCAAAACGATCCATCGCTGAGTTCCCATCTGCGCCCGTGGAGCAAATCATAGACCAGCCGCTGGGAGCCTGGATCGAGCCTCTCCATCCGCCCTCCGAGTGGCCGACCAAGATGACAATGTCTTGAAATGCACGCGGAAGTGCGGACGATCGAACACGACGCCCCCATGGACCTACGGGGGAGCCGCTCGGCCGGTGGAACCATGCCCTTGGCGCGGACCTTGCTCACAGCGTCCGCGTGCTTCGCCCGCTCTTCGTTCTCGTACTTCTTCTCGGCGCGCCAACCGTTCATGCGCAGCACTGCGACGAAACACTTCGACGCGCCGAGGACTTGTCGAACGAAGACGCCCTTCGGCTGCTCGAGACCCAGGCTGCGGTGTGCGAAACGGCAGCATTTCATCTCGCCCTCGGCATACGGCTGCACCAAGCGGGACGCGCCGTCGACGCGCTGGAGCAGCTTCGCGGACCGCCCCTATGGATGCTTGACGGGGCTGGCGTCGAAGCGGAACGGGCGCAGGTGCTCGCGGCCCTAAGCGACGTGCGCGCGACCCTGGGCGAGACTCGGATCGCCATGGACCGGCTTCAGGAGAGCTTGGCGCACGCGCACTCGCCGGCACTCGTGGCGAAGAAGCGCGTCCTCGACGCCCAGTGGCAGCGTGACCACCCGGATGACCTTCCCCTGGGCGTAGGCAACCTGGCCGTCGAAGTACCGGACGCGCCCCAAGGACGGGCGCCCTGCGCTCCGCGCGGCCAGTCCTCGCACTGCAGCCAATCGGTCCTCGTCGGGCAAGGCAACCACGCCGTACTCGACGTGGCGGCGGAGGACGCTCAGGGACGGCGGCGCGAGCTTTGGCACCGGATAGGGCGCCGCTACCGTCGCTTGGTTCGCTTCAACGAAGACGATGCAGCGGTTACGCGCCTTCGCTACGAAGACCCCACGCTCGTCGAGCTGAACGGGGTCCGTCATTTTCGCGTCACTCGACGTACGATCGAAGAGACCGACGACCTCGTCGAGCGCGGCGCCATCGAACGCTACCGGCGCTACCGGCTCACGACGACCGAGCACCTCGTCTGCGCCCTTGAGGATCTGAACGCGCCATGCCTCAGGGTCCTCACCCAGCGCCACTCGCAAGGAAGCGATGTACAGGGCGATGCGTCGCCAACCTTCGTGCCGCCCCAGCCCGCGTCGCAGGTTCGCTGGACGGGCGGGCGGCTTCAGCTGCGCGGCCCCGTCGCGCCGCCGTTTCTTGAGCGCGGCGAGACGCTGCAAACGCTGGTTCGCTTCGCTTCGACGCGCGACGATCGCATCGAAGCCCGGACGGTGCAGTGGTACCGTCGTCAACAAGCGGTCGCGGCCGCGGGTGCGCGCGACGAGCGGGATCGGAGGGAGCGTGCGCGCGCGCAGCTTGAGGTTCAACTCTTGATGTTGGCGTCGGAAGCACCGGAAGCGGTCGCCGACCGCTTCCCGGAAAGCCCCCACGGCGTACGTACGACCGTATCGGCGGAAGGCGACCTTGAGGCCCACGTCGATTTTGAGCGCGATGGAACCGTCGACGAGGAGTGGACATTCGGTTCATCGATCGTGCGAACAGCAGGTCGGCGACGAGAGCGCTGGACCGACGAAGGCTGGCACGCGATCGGCGCAGCAAGCGGCCGCTCTGCTTGTCAGCCGAACTCTTCTCGATGCCACCAGTGAGAGCAGGTGCCCCCGCACTCTTGCCGCCGGCGTTCATCAGCGATGCCAAACAAGGCGACGAGCAAGCGAAAGGAGCGCTATTCGCTTTTCGGATCAGGGGGGCGAATCCTGCTCGTCGTCTGCGGGTGATTCGCTCGCCGGTTCCCCGTCCGCTGCTTCGCTCGCCGGTTCCCCGTCCGCTGCTTCGCTCGCCGGTTCCCCGTCCGCTGCTTCGCTCGCCTGTTCCCCACTCGCCGCTGTTTCGCCCGCGGGTTCCCCGTCCGCTGTTTCACTCGCTTCGGGTTCTGCTTCCGATGGCGGGGACGGAGATGGAGACGGAGACGGCGTTCCGTTGGCGCTCTTTGCGACGTCCATGCGGCTGGTGCGCCAGGTGAGAAAGGCCAGCACCAGCACGGCGATGATCAGGGCGCCCCACACGAGGAGCTGCGTTCCGTCTTCGCCTTCGGTGATCGCGGGCGGCTCGTAGGCGGCGTTTTCGCGCAGGTCGCCGAGGCGAACTTCGCCGGCCGAGGCCGCCAGAATGAGCGGCAAGGCGTGACGGACCTCATAGCTTGGCGCGGCCACGTCGCCGCCGACGAGCAACTCGTAGGCGCCGTCTTCGGCGAGCACGTAGAGCGCGGGTGCATCGTAGAGTCCTTCCGCCCGAAGGGAGAGCGACGCATCGCTGCCGTTGTCGACGGTCAGCTCGATGGCGCCGGTGACCGCGCCCGAGGCGAAGGCTGCGGGCGTTGCAATCTCCATCGGCCCGATGGCGTCCGCGTCCTGCTCGAGAACGCCCCGAACCTCCACCGCTTGCCCATCGTCCGGCAGCACTCGAAGCGCGTAGTTTCGGCGGACAAACGGCGCATCCGTGGTGATCGAGATGGCCCGCAGCGGCAAGGCGCCAACGTCGGCCTCAAGGGCGTAGCGGGTTTGCCCGCCCTCGTCGCCCACCACCCGAACCTCGAGCGGCGCGCGCGCAGGCTCGTTCCGGGGCGCCCGCACGTGAGGGATCGCCCGTCCCGCCGCGTCGACCACCCGAAGGTCCCGAAGGTCCGCGTTCACGTGCGCAAGCACCTCAGCGGGAAGCACCATGCGTGCCGAGCCTTCACGCGCGTTTATCAACGCGGCGCTCGCAACGAAGCGAAAGCCCGTTCGGTCGACGACCTGGCCGGGCCGGGTGTAGGCGCCAAGGGCCGGACCCGAATCGTAGTCCGCGTTTGGTCCGACAGCGCCAAGGGTCAACGGCGTGCGCTCGGACTCGTCGTCGAACGCACCGGATCCGATCAGGCGCTCCAGATCGTACGCGGGACGGCGGGCACGCCCGCCCCCAAACCAAAGGCGCATCTCCGATGCGCACGCAAACACCAAGGAGGGCTGCGCCGTTTCCGCCGTCACCCGCAGGTTCGCCAGGGGCGGACTGTCCCCGTCTTCGATCACGACGCGAATCGACTCGCCCCTCGGCAAAGCCATCGGAACGGTTCGGCGATCGCCCGTCGGAGCGCCCACGATTTCGTGGGTGCCGAGCGGCCCGTCGTCGCGGCCTTGGCGAACGTCAAAGACACGTACCGTTCGGGCAAACAGGGTGGTGTCCGTTTCAAAGCGCAGGTGCGTCGGATGCACGCCCGGCGGACGCCCAAGGACCACGGTCGTTTTGCCCTCAAAGCGCGCGATGCGGGTCACCACCCAAGGCCCCGACACCCGGGCAGGCGGCGGCGTTTCCCCAACGGCGCTCAAAAAGAAATAGGGCTCTACGGGACCGCCATAGCCGCGTAGCTCGAGGGACCATTCGAGCCGCGAAGGAATGTCGGTCGTGTTGATGGGAACATCGAGCTCGATCGTTTGCCGGGCGCGGTAGGGGCGCTCGTAGCGAAAGACCGATCCGCGGCGCACCACCGCGCCGTCGATGCGAAGCACGTAGTCGCGCGCGAACTCGCGCGCATTGGTCTCCACGCGCAGCTGCCAGTGCTGCCCGGCAGGCAAAGGCTCACGCGGCAGCCGAAAGGTGACGCGCTCGTCGGACCAGAAACCCGCTCGACGCACGGATACGTTTGTGGGCACGAGGGTCGCGCCAGCCACCGGCGCGCTTCGCAGGCTCTGCGAGTCGACAAGAAAAGGATGCTCCAGTCCGGCAGCCGATAGGCGCATGTCCTCGGGAAGGCTCGCAACGGCGAGCACTTCGGGCGAGAGACCGAGTCGGCAGAGGTTGCCCTCTCGACCGGCGCCGCCGATGTCCGCTACGTGGGAGAAAAGACCGGCGGCTGCGAAGTCGGTGCCCTGGTCTGCGGTCTTCGCGACGGCCAAAGGCGCGATGAAACAAGCCGCGAGGACCGATGCTCGGGTGAATACGTTCACGGCGCGTTTCCTTCCTGTGGCCCGTCATCGGGGTCGTCGGTGAATACGAAACGTCGATAGCCGAGGGAGATCACGATGAGCGTCAAAGCGAGCCCCACGAGCGAAGCCACGCGGTAGAGGTCCGAGAGGTTGCCGAGATCGTAGAGGAATACCTTGCCGCACGTCAGCAAAAGCAAGGTCAGGCTTGCGTAGCGAAGGGCGCGGCTCTTTCGCGCCACGCCGATCGTGGCGAGAACGAGCGCATAGGCAGCCCATGCAATGCTCAGCGTGAGATCGCGCGCGGGCATGCGGTCCGTCGGAATCGTTAGGTTCGGTCCCGTCGCGTAGAAGTCGAAGACCATCAGGTTGAGCCAGAGAAACACGAGCACAAACGTCATGAAGCCGAAGAGCCCGCCGACCAGGGGTCCGCCGAAGAGCGTGGGCTCCCAGCTTCGGCGCCGCGGCCCTTCCACCTTCGCGAGCAGCGCGTAGGCCGCGCCGAACGCCACCGCGGGCACCAGGTAGGTATAGCTGATCCAGTTGATGAGCCGGAGGGTGCTTCGCAGCTCGTAGTCGAAGACAAAAGGATTCAGCGCCAGGCGCACGAACACCAGCAGGCCCAGTCCGAGGGCCGTGTACTTCAAACCGACGTGGTCGTAGCGCCGGAAGAGCGCGCAGAAGACCGCGGCCTCGAGGGCCCAGCCAATCGTGAGCCACTGTTCCTCGAGCTGCATCGGAATGGCGAGCGTGATGAGGGCAGCCGCGCTGCCGACGGTCCAGACGGTGGCGCTCAGGCGCACCGCTTCCGGCGGGGGAACGCGCCGCACCAGGTTGGTCGCGACGAGCGCAAGGACCGCGAGCACCAGCGGAAGCGCTCCGATGAAGCGATCGCCAAACACATGGACGAAGTCGAAGTAGAGCGGCAGCAAGAAGAGCAGCGGTGCGGCGCCTGCCGCGCGCCAAGCGCCGTGCCGCTCGCCAAGGCGACGAAAAAGCAGCGGCGCGGCGATGGCCACGCACACGCTCACGAGCGACACGGCCATCGCCGGTGCGCCGCGCTCTTCGAGCAAGAGCGCAACGCCGGCGGACACCGCCGTGGCGGCGAAAAGCGAGCGCCCAAGGCCGCTTCGTGCAGCGGCGAAGGCCGCGAGAAGAAAGAGCAGCCCGCGGCCCACGTGCAAGGGCACATCCGGGAGGCGCGGACCGGGCATCACAAGCGTGAAGGCGAAGGCGCACGCCACCACGAGCGCGACCAAGTCGGCGGACTGCCGAACGGCCGGCGCCTTGGGAACGAGCCCCGCAACCTGTGCGAGGGCCGCGAGCAGCACGAGGGCGCCCAGGCGCGTCGTCGCCGTGAAGGGCAGCGCGCCGCCCTCGATGGCGATGGCCGCCGCCACCGCCGCAACGCAGCCGATAGTCAGCATGACGCGCGCGCCCTCGCCGCGACGTGCGCTTATCAGCACCGCGAGCGCATAAGAAGCGCCCAGCAAGGCGAGCCGGGGGCTGGCGGATGCGGACGTACCGAGGAGCGAAGCGGCGACGGCCAGCATCACGGCGGCGCCCGCCGCCAAAAAGGCCGTGTGGCGTGTAGCGGGCTGGGGAAAGCGCAGGTACACGGCGACGTTTGGGAGGGCGCACGCAAAGGAAATCGCGGCGAGGGCCCACCCCTGCGTGGCGCTTAGATGGCCGGCGAAGGACGCGAGCAACGACGCCTGTGTGCCCAGCGCACCGAGCGACGCAGCCCGTCCGTCGCGGCGGCCGATCCACGCGCAGGCCGCAGCGATAGCGATGAGCTGGAGGGCCGTAGCGCCGAGGTTTTCCGTGAAGTTCGCCTGCAGCGAGAGCATGACGACGAGGGCCGTACCCACACCGGCCGAAAGGAGCTGGAGAATCCGCCACTTTTCCGGTTCGTTCTGACGCTCGGCGAGCCACGCGGGCAGCACAGCAAAGAGCAGAAGAAACGCGACTAGCACGCCCGCGCCGATGAAGCGCGTGTCGCCGTCCATGCGAAGAAAGAGCCAGGCAAACTGGTAGAGAGCCGTCGCGCCCAGCGCAAAATAGGCGAGACCCCGCCAGCCTCGGCGAACGTCCAGCGCGATCATCGCGCCGTCCAGAACGAGCAAGTACGCGAAGAGCGGAATCGGACGGTCCGAGCCCGTGGAAAGGGCGATGGGGGTGAGGAAGCCGCCGACGAGACCGAGGAGCGCCGTGCTGTACGAACGACGCTTTTCCGCGATCACAACACAAGCGACGGTGGTCGCCGCCATCAGGATGCCGGCCACAAGGGGCGGGTAGAGTTCGTAGAGGCCGCGGCCGGCCCATGCGGCGACGTAGAGCAAACCGATGCCGGCGCCCGAGAGCCAGCTCGCCGCCACCTCATAGCGCCCGCGCAAGCGAAGCTCGGCTACGCCAAGGCACGCAATGCCGGCGGCCATGCCGAGGGCAAAGCGTACGGGCGGCGGGATCAATCCACGCTCGATCGAGTACTGAAAGAAATAGAAGCCGGCGAGCAAGAGAATCACGCTGCCCACGGCGGCGAGGCCCTTCACGCCAATCCACTCCTCCCACGAGATCGGTTCGCTCGGTGAGGGTTCCGGCGGCGCGCTGCCGGCTCCGCCGCCGCCGGGCGGCCCCCCACCCGCGGACGAGGGCCCCGTGGGATCGGAGCTCGCGGGAAAGGCCGGGGCATAGGGGGAGCTCGGCGCGGACGCGGCCTTAGCGGGCGCAGCGTTCACGGAGCTCGAAGCAGGAGCCGCACTCGCGGCGCCAAGGTTCGTCTGACTCTGCGCCGCTTGAATCGGTGCACCCGGCGTGGAGGCCGACGGGGTCGCCGCATTGGCCGGAGCACTTTCGGCGGCAAGCGCGGGCTCGCTCGGCGCCTCGGCGCTTGGCTCGTAAGCCGTCGCGCCGACGTTCGGTCGATCGGAAGCGGGGGGCAGCTGGGCAGCGCCCGCACCGTGCGCATCCGCTGCGTCTGCGGGCGACGACGGGTCCACTGGTGCGTATGCGCCCGCTGGCAGGGGCGTTTGCCAGCGCTGGTCCACTGACGCCTGCATCGGCGTACCGATCGCCGGATGGGCCGCCGCGCTCGCCGCACGGGATGCCCACGCCTCGAGCTCCAAAAGCCGCGCATGAAGACGCTGGTTTTGGCCACCAAGCTCGATGAGCCCATGCTGGTTTTGCAAGATGCCCTGCTCCAGCTCCATGAGCCGGCGCCGAACTTCGCTGAGTCGGCTTACCGAAACGACAAGCCCGACGAGCAAGGCCACGGGCAAGAGACACGCAACCGCACCCACGAGAACAGCAATCGGTTCCATAGCGCTAGCCTGCACGGTCTGAGCGTTCTGGCGAGGTACTTGACCAAATCAGGACCGAGCGATGACCGAATTGGGACAAATCCCTTGCCCTTGGGACCCGACCGGCGCATGAAGGGCCTGGGCGGGTCAGCCGCCCCGTGCTTCCCCGGAGGCGCGGTTATGAAGAGAGAGAGTGTACGGAATGTCTAAGAAGCTATTTGTTGGCAGCCTCAGCTGGGGCACGAGTGACGACGGCCTGCGTGAAGCCTTTGAGCGCTTCGGCGAAGTCACCGACGCCAAGGTGATCACCGACCGTGACACCGGCCGAAGCCGGGGTTTTGGTTTCGTCACGTTTTCCGATGCGAGCGCCGCCGACACGGCCATGGAAGAGATGAACGGAAGCCAGCTCGACGGCCGTACGCTCAACGTCAACGAAGCCCAGGACCGCCGCGGCGGTGGTGGCGGCCGCCCGCGCGGTGGCGGCGGACGCTGGTGAGCAACTCGGTCTTTCGTTAGGCCTTGAAAACGCGGAGCCCTTTTGGCTCCGCGTTTTTCTTTTAAGAGTTTGCGCAAGTCAGAGCGCGGTATCAGCGACTTCGCGCGGCTTTTCAAACACCGACCGAGCGAGGTCGGGCGGACTTTTTTTCACGGCCTGGTAAGGCAGAGGCTCGACCCAACGGCTGCGTCCCTCCCATGTTCTTCTCCTCCGATTTGCGCCCCACGCCCTTGAAGGCTTCCGGCTGATGCACGCCCTCCGGCGCGCGGCGCGCGGCGCCTTCTTCGTGCTCATCGCAGGCGCCCAGGTGTTCTTCGTTGTCCGCGCGTATTCGGACCCGCACTCGCGCTTTGGCTACCAGCCGTTCAGTGAATCCTCGACGTGGCAAGCCACCATCGTGCGCGTGCTCCCCAGCGGCGAACGGGTCGACATTCGCCAGGGCTGGGCCGGCTATAGCTGGGAGGCGCTCATGCCAAACGAACGCGGGCTGCGCTTCGTGTTTGAACGCCACAACGCGTCGGGAGGGATCGCCTCTACGCTCGACTTCTTTCAGCGCGCCCTCGACTGGGCCGCCCTGAATACCCCCGCAGACCAGGAGACCGTGCACCTCGAGGCGCACGTTCGCTATTGGCAGAACACCCGTGGCCCGACGGACGTGCTCCTTCGGAGCGTGCCCCGGAGACAGCCGTGAGCGTAGCACGGCTCTACGAAGGCGCCGGCCATATTCGACCCGTCGCCCTGTTTCGCCTCGCAGCCGGGCCTATCTTCTTCGTGCACCTCTGGCCTTTTTGGCAGCGCCTGGCGTCGGGCGAATACTTCGTGGACCGTTTTCACGTGCCGCTGTTCATCGGCATGCCGACGTTCGATGAGCCGACGTACCGAACGCTCCTTGCACTTGCACTGGTGAGCGCGTTCACGCTTTCGATCGGGCTGCTCTCTCGCCTTTCCGCCGCCTACGCATGTAGCTGCGTCGCCTTTCATATCGCGAGCGACCAGCTTTTCTTTCACCACAACCGCGCCTTTCTGATGACGCTGCTCTTCGCGCTCGCGCTGCTGCCGGCGGGCCGGGACCTGAGCGTCGATGCATGGCTAGCTCGAACGCGAGGTCGTCCGCTCTCGCCCTCCTACGCTACCTGGCGCTTGCTCCTCGTTCGCCTACTGGCCTGCACGCCCTACCTGGCGTCCGGCACGAGCAAACTGATCGACCCGGACTGGTGGGGCGGTGTCGTCATGACGGACCGCATCCATCGCTACCGCGGGGCCGCCGAAGCGCGCGGAGTGCCGATCGAACTGCTTGATTTTCTGGAGTCGCCGGCCTTTGCCGCGGTGTGGTGGAAGTTCATCGTGTTGACCGAGCTCTTCATCGGTGTCGGCCTGTGGTCGAAACGAACCCGCCTGGGCGCCATCTTCATGGCGCTCTGCTTTCACGCCTTCATCGAGCTCACGTCGACCGTCAGTGTCTTCAGTTATCTCGGCGTTTGCGCAACGCTCCTTTGGGTTACGCCGCACGTGCAAGACCGGACGCTAGTTCTGCCACGGAGTGCGCGCTTCCAGCGAAGGGCACGATGGCTTCGACGGTTGGACTGGCTGGCGCGCTTTCGCATCGCCTTCGAAGACCGTGCCGCCCCCTGCCTCATCGATCGGAACGGCGAGCGCCTCGAAGGACGGTCCGCACGATGGACCGTACTCTCGCGGCTGCCACTCGTTGCCCCCATCGCGATTCCCCTGTTGGCCCTTGTTCGCCCCAACCGAGGCGCTACGCGCTAAAACGCTTACTTTTCGAAAAAGTGCCGCACCGCTGGACCTTTTTCGTGCCCTTGAGGAACGGTGCTACGGATGGGTGCTGTCCACTCGCTAATCGCTCACCGCGCAGCGCGCGCTCCACAGTCCGATGGGGCCGTGGTCGGCGCGCTGCTGGATGCGCGGAACGCGAGTTCCGAGCGCACCTTCTACCTCCACTTCGCGCCCCTCGTGTTTCGCCTCGCGCACCGACTGCTCGGCGGCCAGGAAGTCGACGACGTGGTGCAAGATGTGTTCGTTGCCGTGTTTCGCCAACTGCACGCCCTTCGCGAGCGCGACGGGGCGCGCGCCTGGATTCGCGGCATCACGCTCAACATCGTTCGAAAGCGCATTCGCCGGCGGACCATGCGAAGGCGCCTCGGCTTTCGCGGCGACGCCCTCGAACCCGAATCGCTCGTGGGCGCGCTGGACGATCCGGCGGCGGCGGCGGAGCTTCGCGAACTCTACGGAACGCTCGAATCGCTCCCGGCGGACGCGCGCATCGCACTGGTCCTCAAACGCGTTGAGGGCATGACCATCGATGAAATTGTGGACGCCATGGGACGCTCCCGCTCCACGGTTAAGCGCCGCATCGCCGAAGGCGAGGCGGCACTCGAAGCCGCGCTCAACGCGCAGGAGGGAAGCTAACGTGGGACTTCCGCAAAACAACCTCGATCGCCGCCATCACGTCGAACCACCGGATATGGACGCCCGGATCGCCGAGGGCTGGAGTCGGCTCCAGGAGGCGCGGCGACCATCGCGAAGCCGTTGGGGGGCCGCCGCGGCAGCCGTCGCACTCCTCGCCGCGGGGCTTTCCTTCCTGTGGTCGCGTGAACCGACGCTGCCTCGCATGAGCGAAACGCTGGAGACCCATCAAGCCGCGGCGCAGGTGGCCATGGCGGACGGTTCCACCGTTCGAGCGGAGCCCGAAACGACGGTACGGCGCGGCCTGGAGAGCGAAGGCGAAGTCCGGCTCGAACTGGTCACGGGCGCCGCCCGTTTCGACGTGGAGCCCAATGCAGACCGCGCCTTTGTCGTGGAGGCTGGAACGGTCGAAGTGCGCGTAGTTGGCACCGGATTCTGGGTGTCGCGCGCCAACGCCCGGGTCGACGTTCGTGTCGAACACGGCGCCGTCGACGTGCGCCAGGGCAGCACGACCACCCGCCTTCGCGCCGGCGAATCGCTTTCGCTGGACGAGCCTCCCGTCGAAGTCGCGCCGGCGGAACCGGAACCCGCCGAAGAACCGGAAGAGCCGGTGCAATCGGAAACGCCGGAGCCAGCGCAACGGGAAACGGAACCCGTTCGGCGTGCGGACGCAGGCCCATCGGCGGCCGAACTCTTCACACGGGCCCAAGCGGCACGCGCAGCGGGCGAACACCGGGATGCGGTTCGCCACTTCCTGCAGGTCGCCCAACGCCATCCTCGCGACCTACGCGCGGGCATTGCGGCGATGGAGGCGGGACGGCTTCAAATGGACTCGCTCCGTCGCCCACGAGACGCGGTTCGTTCGTTTCGGCTAGCGATCCGACGAGCGCCTGCTTCGCCCCTTCGGGAAGACGCGATGGCACGCATCGTTCGGGCGTACGAAACGCTCGGCGACGAGGCGCGTTGCGTACGGGCGCAAAACGCGTACCTCGATCGGTATTCAAATGGCCGTCACGCGAACGATATTCGTCGCCGCTGCGCTGAGTAGCCTCTGGGTTTCGTCCGCAAACGCGTGCGAAGACCGACTCAGCGTCGGTCTTCAGTTCGAAGGCACGTGGTCCGAAGCGGAGCGCGAGGGCATTCGTGGCGTGCTTGGGTCGAGCTTGGCGAGCCGCGACATATGCCTAGCGAGCAACTCCGCCGGAAACGCGACGATTCTAGTGCGCCGGCAGCCTGAGAGCATTGCGCGGCTCACGGTGGAAGTCCGGGATGCGCTCACGGCCAAGCGCGTCGAACGGGACTTCGACTTTTCGTCCTTCGGCTCGGACGCCCGCGCCCTCGCGATTGCGATCGCCGCCGACGAGTTGCTCATCGCCTCATGGGCCGAGCTGGCGATCGATCGCCCGCCCCCCGAGGCTGTCGATGCAGCGGCCCCATCGGACGACGACGTGCAACAAGCTCGGAGCGTGGTCGTGGCGTCGGGGGAGCAGCAACGGGTCCCCACGTGGCTCACGCTTGGTGCCGAGCTGTTCTATGCACCCCGCGGGATGACTCTCTCGGGCGCATCCCTAAGTATCGAGCGCGAGTTTGGCGCCTTCGAAGGACTCGTCGGCATTCGCGTCGCCGGGGGCCAACGAGGCGTCGAGGAAGGCCGGGTCCGCGGCATCCTCATCGCTCCGCGAATCGGGTTGGCCGTCGCGTTTCTTCGCGGCTCACGGGCGCGCATTGGGTTGGCGACGCACGTCGACGTGGGTGCCTTTCGCTTGGAAGGACGAAGCGACACGAGGGGTACGCGCGGGGGGACACGCGCCGTCGCGCTCCTCGACGCGGGGCTGCTCGCGTCATGGCGCGGAGCTCGTGCCGGTTTCCGGCTCTTCGTGGGCGCCGGTGGTCCGCTCGTGGGCGCCACGGGCGATGGTGAACAGCGCTCCGTAGGCCTGCGAACGATCGGCTTGAGTACCCATCTAGGCTTGCGGGTGCGACTCCGATGATGCGGCTTTGTCTCTCGGCCCTTCTCATGGCGGGCTGCCTGCAGCGGGTACCGGTATTCGACGCCGACGACGCCGGTCCGTTGGACGCGGCAAGGGACATCGTCCCGGTCGACGGCAGCGCAGACGCGGACGCAGCCGACTCCGCCATGCCTCCGACGGCCTTTGGCATGCGGCTCGCGGCAGGCCTCGACCATGCGTGCGCCATCGATGGACTCGGCGCCCTCCAGTGCTGGGGCGTCAACGAATCCGGTCAGCTCGGCGTGGGCGAACGATCGGCACAGAGTCCGCCCGTTTCGATCGACGGCACGTGGATCAGCGTCGCCGCGGGCGGCAACAGCACCTGCGCGATCAACGCAGACCGCGAGCTCTTTTGTTGGGGCGCGAACCCCGAAGGAGGCGTTGGCGTCGGCGACCGCGAAGACCGGCTGGTGCCGACCCTCGTTTCGCTTTCGGGTCCGGTCACAAGCGTCGACGTCGGCCAGGGCTTCGCGTGCGCGATCGCGTCGAGCGAACTCTATTGCTGGGGCGCAAACGACGAGGGCCAGCTCGCCCAGGACGATGGACCTACTGCACCCGTCGAAGGCCTCACCCCTCTCCGTGTGGCTGGTGGTCCCTACCGAGAAGTCTATGCCGGCGAAGGCCATGCGTGCGTGCTGGCCGACGGCGGTCGTGTCGCCTGCTGGGGCCGCAACACGGACAGTATTTTGGGCTTTCCGGAGAGCGTCGCGGAGCAAGCGCGGTCGCCGCGGCAGCTCGAGGGCCGATGGCTGGTTGTGGCGCCGGCCCAGTTTCATACCTGCGCGATCGACGACAGCAGCCGTCTGCAGTGCTGGGGTCGCGGCGGCTTTGGCCGCACGGGACAGGGGGACGAGGCGCGTCGGGACCGCCCCGCACCGGTGGCGATGAACGGCGACGAGTGGGCCGACCTTGACGCGTCTTGGTTTCACACCTGCGGCACGCGCCTAAACGGGAGCCTTTGGTGTTTCGGCTGGAACGAGCAAGGCATGCTTGGCATGGGCGATCGGCTGGTTCGTTTGGCTCCGGAGGCGGTGAACCGTTCCGCGTCATCCGTGGCCGTAGGCCGGTTCTTCACGTGCATTCGCGGCGACACGGGGATTGCCTGCGCCGGACGCAACGGCGAAGGCCAGCTTGGCGTTGTGTCGCCGCGCCAAAGCGACGTGTTCGTCGAGCGGTAGTCAGCGACGACGAAGCATGCCGCGCGCCAAACGAAGGTCCTGGGTGGTGACTTCACGAAGCAGCGCGAGAACGAGCAGGTAGACCAACCCGCCGCACACGAGGGCGGCCAGACCCATCCAGCGCGAATCCTGCGGAAAGCTCGCCGCAGTCCACCAGCTCGCGGCCGCCGCAACGCTGCAGCGAAGCGCCGTACGCCAGCGAATGAGCACGCGAAAGCGCTTGAAGAGGGCCGCGCCCGAAGCGGCGAACGCAAAGCAGGTGCCGCCCGTCGTGCCGATCGCCAGCGCCCGAAGGGGGTGTTCGGGAAGGCTGAGAACCAGGGTTCGTCCCGCAACGACGATGATCACCAGGCTCACGATCGCGACGCGAGCGGCGACGGCAGGTTCGCCCGCGCCGGAGAGAATCGTGGACGCGATCACAAAGAGCGCGAAGGCCACCATACCGAAGGCCAAGATTGCCAGAACGGCGGCGCCCGGTCCGGCGTACTCGGCCGGATACGCGATCCGAAGCGTACCCTCGGCGGCGCCGGAGATCGGGGCGGCCAGCGCCAGGAGGACAAGAATGGAAAAGCGCATCGCGCCGGAGACGGCCCGGCGTGCGCCTTCCCGATCGCCCGCCGCCGTCGCCCGCGAGACGATGGGAAAGATGATGAACGTCGTGGCGATCATCAGCTGGTAAGGCACGAAGGCAAACGTCTGCGCGGCGCGGTAGAAGCCCACCTGCGTGGAAGCGAGATCCGCCGCGACGCTCGCCGTCTCGCCCAAACCCAAAGCGACATCGGCCACGGTACGTTTGAGCACCAGCCC
>JBCCRV010000108.1:0-14348 GCA_039201085.1 Myxococcota bacterium
CCGCCATCGGTCTCTTCGGCTACGACGTGGAGGTCAACTGGATCAACGTACGCATGGGCTCAATTCCCGTTCCCAGCCGCGACGACGGGGAAACCCTGCTCAACGAGCTCGGCGTCCCCTACCTCTTCGTCGACTTGGATTTTCCAGGCGCGGAAATGCCGCTCTTTGCGCCCGGCGCGCGCGTGGGACTCCAGCGCGAAGTGATGGTTCCGCGCGATCAGTTTCGTGCCATGATCTTCCTGCAGCACTCACCCGCCATGGAGTCGCTTCGGTGGTAAGGCGCGATTGAGCAAGGTTGGTGCCTGTGCCACCCTTGCGAGCTCTATGGCCGCGGACGACGTCGAAACCTCGATCCGCCGCGCGCTCTCTGCCGGCAACCTCGACGCCGCCGCGACGTTGGCCCTCGAAGCCTACAGCGGCGAACTCCTTGGCTACCTCGTTTCCGTGTTGCGAAACCGCGACGACGCGGAGGACGTGTACGCCGAGGGCTGCCACCGCCTCTGGCGCGGCCTGCCCTCCTTTCGAAACGAGAGCTCGTGTCGAACCTGGGCCTACCGCATCTTTCAGAACGCGCTTCGCATGCACATGCGCCGCGCCACTCGGCAGAGGCGCGGCACCATGAACGAAGCAAGGACGTCCGCCCTCATCGTGCGTGAACGAACGGAAACCCACCCCTACCAGCGAACGGACGCCAAGGTCGCCCTCGGTCGCCTTCGCGCGACGCTCGGCGCCAGCGATCAAGCCCTGCTCACCCTTCGCCTCGACCGCCGGCTCAGCTGGCGAGACGTCGCCGTTGTGCTGGACGACACGGACGAACCCGAACGCGCGGCCGCGAAGTACCGCAAGCGCTTTGAACGCGTCCGTGAACAGCTTCGCGTGCTCGCCCAACGCGAGGGCCTTCTCTGACGTGGGCGCATCGAAGGACGACGGTGCCCTAGACACGCTACTGCGAAGCCTTGCGCACGCACCTTCGCTCGTTCCTCGCGATCGCGATCCACGCATCGGAAGCAAACTTGGTCCGTACCGCATCGTCGAGCGGATCGCCGAGGGAGGCATGGGGCTCGTCTACCGCGCCTTTGACGAACGGCTCGAGCGTGAAGTCGCGATCAAAACGCTCGACGAGAACGCAATGACGGACGCCGCGCCCTTGCTCGAAGAAGCGCGCCGAGCCGCTGCACTCAACCACCCGGGCATTGCGACGGTGTTCGATGTTGGCAGCGCGGACGACCCTTATATCGTCATGGAGCTGGTGAAAGGCGACACGCTGGCTTCGAGGCTGAGCATGGCGCCCCCTTCTTGGAGCGAGGCCTTTCGCTTTGCGCGGGCCATCGCCGAAAGCCTTGCGGCGCTGCACGGCGCTGGATTCGTGCATCGCGACCTCAGCCCGAACAACGTCGTATTGGACGGCGCCTCCATCAAGCTCATCGACTTTGGGCTGGCCGTACACCGGCGGGAACGGGTGCGAAGCGATCTGCTTTATGCCGGAACGCTTCGCTACGCGGCGCCCGAACAGCTGGAGGCCGGCGGCGTGGACGCGCGCGCGGATGTGTACGCCTTCGGCATGCTCCTGCAGGCCATGCTTGAAGGAGCCAGGGGGACGTCGAAGGAGATGCGGGCGGCGAAAGCGTTGATCGACGAATGCACGCTGCGCGATCCGAAGCGTCGCCCCGCCGACGGGCGTGCACTGGTGCGCCGCCTCGCCGCGATGCACAGGCGGAGCTTTCCCGTTGCTGCAGCGGCCGCCGGCATCGCCGCGGTTTTGCTGGCGATTGGGTTTGCCGTTCTACGGGCCGACGGCGCAACCGTCGCGCCCGCGTCCGAGGAAGCCGCTCGCGTGGCCGATCCTGCAGCCACGGCGGAACCTGCTGCGACGGTGGACCCTGCTGCGACGGCCGACGCGGTGCGCGTCCCGCCCCACCCACTCGGCCGGCGATCGCTCGCGCGGGTGGACTCACTCGCCGCATCACCCAGCGGCGAGCGATACGCCTGGGCGAAGCACGGGCGCGTCTACCTGAGCGGCCGCTCACTCGAGCGGCCGGAGTCCGTCGCAGGCACCCTTTACGCCGGCGCCGTCGCCTTCGTCGGCGAGGATCGCCTACTGGCCCTCGGCACACCGAAGGCGGGCGGCGATTCGGTGGGCGTACCGCATCTCCAGCTCCTGACTTCGTCCGGACCGGGCGCCATTCTGCGGGCAGAACGCGTGCGCGGGATCGCCGCATCTCCCGATGGACGCGCGCTCGCCCTCGCCTTCCCCGACGAGCTTTGCTTGGTTCCCGCCGCGAACCTCGCCGATGCGATGAACCGTCGACGATGCTTGCCGATGCGAAACGGCGAACTGACCTATGACGCGCCCGCATGGTCGCCCGATGGCCGGCACGTGGCCGTCGTGCGATGCGACGTTGCAGCCCGTCACCATGAATGCGCGCTCGAGCTGATCGACGTCGACGCACAGACGACGCGCCGCTTGATCTCCGAGCCGCGTCTGCTCAGCGAACTGGGCACCAGCGCCGTCGCCTTCGACGGCGACGGCGCCCTCTATGCGGTCGTCGCTCCATCCGCGTCCGCCGCCCACTGTGAGCTGGTTCGAATCAGCTACGAAGAGCGCGAGCCGGACGTATCGACGGCGGCACGACTTCCCTTTTCCGCCGTCGAAGACCTCGTCGTCGAAGGAAGCACGATTCGCTACATCGGCTACGAACGCGAACGCACCGTTGAGCTCGCAACGTTGACGAACCGCGACGGTGTATTCCAGCCATCTCGTGCACCCGTGCCGGAGGGCGCGTGGCTTTCGGACTTCGACCGCAACGAACTGCTACTGACCGTTGAAGACACAGGCGAGTGGCGCTCGCTACGCTGGGATCGGCGTGCTGCCGTTGCGGCCGCACTCTCGGACGCTGCGCTCACGTGGCCACGGCGCCATGGCGGGCGCGTGCTTGCGTGGCGAATGGAAGAGAGCCGCGGGCCCTCGCTCGTCTCCCTCGACGACGAAGCGCGGCTCTCGACCGTCGGCCATCGGGCCGCGCCGGAGTCGCGTTTCCTTGGCAAGCCACCCCCACACCGCACCCAGCTCGTCTGCTCGCGGTCCACGTGCTTCATCGCCGAGACGAACGTCGGGGGCATGGAGATTCGGGCGACCACCGGATCGCACCGATTTCGGCTCGAAGTCCGCCCTGAGGGTCCGCAGAGCATCGCCGTTTCGAGCGATGGCGAGACCTACGTGACCGGCCATCGCACGCGGGTCGTTTGGCGCGACGCGGACGGGCGTCCCTCCGGGCCTCGCGTCGACGCCCCCGAAGGCTGCAGCATTCAGAAGCTCGCGCTGCACCCGGACGGCCGCACACTGTATTTCACCCGCGTCTGCGGGATCGGCAGCGCGCATTCGCTGCACGCGGTCACGCCCCCGGCGGCACCCCAAACGCTTGCCGAGTTCAGCTACCGCTGGCCCGCGGGCCTTCTCATCAGCCGGGACGGTGATGAGCTGGGACTCAACCTGATTTCGATGGATAACCGCGTGTACGAGCAAGCGCTTTAGCGCTCGCACATCGATGGGGCGTTGACGCCCTCATGAAGCACATCAGATCCCCTTCATGGGGCTTCGTATTGCAGCGTGCCTGCTCGCCACGTGCATCGGCGCATGCGCGTCCGCTGCGCCGCCCCCGCCCTCGGTGCCGGGTGCCGAGTGGGGGCACACGTTCCTCTACCTAAATCGATCGGTGCGCTCCGAACATATCGAGGGCACGCTGCGAACGAGCAACTCGACCTTTGGCTTCGAGCTGCGCTTCGCGTCGTCCTCGCACCGCTTGGAGTGCAGCGACGAGCCGGCGCCCGGCGTGGTTCGCTGCACCCTCGACGGGCAAGCCTTTGCAACGCTCGGCGACGGCTGCATGCAAGGCCACCTGCTGCACGACGGACATCGATACGAGATTCGTCCGTGGTTCGCTGACGAAGATCACGTTGGCTTTGTCGTACATCAAGACGGTCAACCGGCCTTTGCCTACGATCTCGACCGCACCTGGGAAGACCGCATGCACTACCGGCTGGACACGTCTGAAGCGATGCAAATGCACGCGGAAGCGCTGGGCTTCATGCTCCAGGTGGTGTGGCGTGCCGATGAGCGAGGCCGTCCCCCCTTTCGCTGCCCCGAATTGCTCGGGCAGCGACGCTACCCGCGCTGAGCCATCCCCGAACAAAACCCGCAAGGGCAAGTTGTCTTCATCGACTTAGGCTCTGCTTCACGCTTGCCTGTGCCGAATCCCCCGCCCGGCTCGGCGACACCTAACGCACGACGATCACCGGATCGGAAACGGGCGTCTGCGAAGTTCGGGACCGTCGATGTTCCATCCACGCGCACACCGCATCGTCGGCCACCGCGCAGTCAATCGGGGAACCACCCGCTGCCTTCACCGCCGCGTCCGTTTTCTGCCAGCCGCCTGACGCACGCGCACTATGCTAGGCCCGTGAACGCCGACGCCTACTACGCCGCGATGTGTGCGCGCGATGCCCGATTCGACGGGCGCTTCTTCGTCGGCGTTCACAGCACCGGCATCTACTGCCGACCGATCTGTCCCTCTCGAACGCCGAGTCGGCGCGGCGTGACCTTCTTCCACAGCGCCGCAGCCGCCGAAGCCGAGGGCTTTCGCGCATGCCGGCGCTGCCGCCCCGACACGGCGCCGGGTTCGCCTGCGTGGAACGGGACCCATACGACCGTGCAGCGGGCGCTCCGACTGATTCAAGAGGGCGCGCTCGACCGCAAAGACGTCGACGCCCTCGCGGCGCGTTTGGGGATGTCGGCGCGCCAGCTTCGTCGCCTCTTTCGCCAGCATGCCGGCGCGTCGCCGCGCCAGTTCGCTCGCACCCGCCGTGCCCACTTCGCCCGCCAGCTGCTTACGCGTTCCGACCTGCCCATGACCCAGATCGCCCAGGCAGCCGGCTTCCAAAGCTTGCGCACGTTCAACGACGCGATCCGTCAGAGCTTCGATGCCACGCCGACCGAGCTTCGGCGTGGCGACAGCACCTCAGAAAACGGCCCCGAAATGCACTTTGCCCTCGCCCCACCCTACGACGCCGGAAGCTTGCTGCGCTTCTTTGGCGGCCGGCTTCTCTCTCCGATGGAAACGCTGGAGGACGGCGTGTACCGGCGCTTCTTTTCCGAAGGCGGTCATTCGGGATACGCGGCCGTCTCCTTCGATGAACACGTGATGCGCGTGACCCTTGAGACCTCGCTCGCCGGCGCCGCCCTTTACGTCACGGACCGCTTGCGCTTCATGTTCGACGTCGACGCCGATGGCGCGGCCCTCCGTCAACACTTCGCCGACGATCCCGTCCTCGGGGACAGCGCCGGTGCCGTCCGCGTGGCGGCGTACGCCAGTGTCTTTGAAGCCGCAGTTCGCGCCGTCGTTGGACAGCAAATCTCCGTCGCCGCTGCGGGGACGATCCTTCGTCGCTTGCTCGCGAAGTACGGCGAGGACGGCCGGGCATTTCCGACCCCTGAACGGCTCGCTGAGGGCGTGCAGGTCGACGGATTGAACGCGCGCCGCGAGCAGACCCTGGTCGATGTGGCGCGCTTCTTTCTGGCGAGCGACCAGCTCGACCTCGAGCGCTTCGAGGCGATTGTCGGCATTGGGCCATGGACCGTGGCCAACGTATCGCTTCGGGGCTTGCGCGACCCCGATGCCTTTCCGGCGAGCGATCTCGTTCTAAAGCGCGCCCTCAAGGGCATCGGCGAAGAAACGATCGAACGCTGGCGCCCGTTCCGCGCGTACGCCGCCGTCTGCCTATGGGACCGTGCGCGAAGGGAAAAGGGATGAACCAGCTCAAGACCCCTCTGGGAACCCTTCACTTCTGGAGCGGCGCCCGCGGTCTGGCGGCGGCCCAGTTCGAATGCGAATGGCAAGCGCCGGCGGGCGTTCGCCGCGGCGCAGACCGGGGGTCCGTCGAAGCCTTCGAGCGCTACTTCGCCGGCGAGGCTCTCGCCTTCAACGACGTAGATCTGGACCTTCACGGAAGTGACTACGCCCGGCGCGTATGGGCAGCGCTTCGGGAGCTCGGCCCGAAGCTGACCAGCTATGGCACCCTCGCCCAGGCGCTCGACTCGGCCCCGCGAGCGATCGGCCGCGCCGTCGGCGCAAACCCCGTTCTGATCGCCGTTCCCTGCCATCGCGTCGTCGGCGCGCGCGGTGAACTGCGCGGCTACGCCGCCGGCCTCACCCGCAAGCGCTGGCTTCTAACGCACGAGGGACGCGTGGGCACCTCGCTACGCCACGCGCAGCCGTGATTCGTGCGGTGCTACGCCGCCTGCTAGGCTCGCCCCATGCGTTCGTCGCATTCGCTTCGCGTCTCTGCTGCATTGCTCGCCACGCTCGTCGGCGCGTGTGCACAGGGCTCGTCCGGCCAGTCGTGCACCAGCGCCGCCGAGTGCGCGAGCACCGAGCTGTGCACGGCCAACGGTCAGTGCCGCTCGCGCCCCGCCTGCGATGCGCCCGACGACTGCCCCACCGCATCCCCATGCGCGCCGGTGCGCTGCGTCAACCGGGCGTGCTCGTACGGCGCCGGGCGCTCATGCAGCTCCGATGAAAGCTGCACCTTGGATGGATGCCTCCCGCGGCAAGCGGACGCTGCGCCGCGCGACATGCGGGTTTCAAACGACGCGCCCGTCTCGACGGACACGCGCGTTCTCGACGACTGCGTACCCGAAGCGGAACTGTGCGATGGCGCCGATCAAGACTGCGACGGCCGTCTCGACGAAGGCGCAGGGTGCGAAGGCTGCCCGCCCGGCTTTGGCGATTGCGACGGGTCGGCGGCGAACGGCTGCGAAACGCCGCTAAACACATCCACCGATTGCGGCGGATGCGCCGTCCGCTGCGGCGGCGGCGACGCATGCGAAGTGAACCCTGGAACCTGCGACGACGGCACATGCACCTACGCGCTCGCGGCCGCGGGCACCGTCTGCCGCGCCTCCACCTGCGCCGCCGACGCGCCGGAAAGCTGCGACGGCACCGCCGCCACTTGCCCGCCGCCCTGCGGCTGCGAGGGCGAGCCTTGCTGCGGCGGCGCCTGCGCCTTTCCCCTCACGTGCATCGACGACGTCTGCGAACCGTGCATGACGACCACCCCCGCGGTGAACGGCACCGCCGGCATCATGGGCATGTCGTTCTTCGCGAACGTGAGCGCTTCGGGCTCCACCATTTCCTTCACGTCGACGGGAACCGGTCCCGGCGGCTCGATCACCCTCGGCGGCGGCGTCACCGTAAGCGGCGCCTTCAACGCGACGAACTCCGGCTACCTCACCTCCATTTCGGCGTCCGGCAACCAGCTCACCTTCACGGACCGGGACGGCGTTTCCGGCTCCCTTACGTTTAGTGGCGCCACGCTGAGCGGTGGCGGAAGCTCGCCGATCATCACCTTTCCGGGCGGCAGCATTCCCGGGTTGATTCAGCGCGCCGTCGGCGTCGGCAACCGCATCGAGTTCTACAGCTCGACCAACGTGCGCTTCGCCGAGATCACGCTCACCGGCGGCGTGCTCTGCCCGTAGCCTGCGCTGCGCAAAGCATGCGCGCTCACCCGACGTCCACGTCGCGCACACCTCGCACCCGGCGGTAGCTTTCGCTTATCCTCGCGGCTGACGCCGACCCTTCGTTCGCACTGGATGACGCGGCATGTCCATATCGAGGTCGGCAAGCTCGATGCGGAGGCCCACACGATCAGGCGTCCCCCACCTTGGGTGTCAGGCGGCAAGGAAGCAACCCTCCGCCATCCCGGTGCATTGACCCAATCCAGCGGAATGAAGGGGCGGAGCGCAACTTACCCTTGCCGCGCCTCCTCGAAGACGAGACGCTCGCGCCATGCTCCTCTCGCGCGTACCCCACTGGGCGTTCTTGCCTATTCTCTTCGCGCTGATGGGCTGCGCCGGCCTCGACCTGCAGCTCGTCAACGCGTCCCACGCGCGCCCGAGCAACGTCGCGATGTTCTTCACCGTCGACACACGCAGCGGCGAACCGGTCCCGGGGCTGCAGGCCGAGGACTTTCGCATCTATGAAGACGGCCAGCTGGTCTCCGTCGACGAGTCGCAGCAAACGATCGTGAACCCCGAGGTGGCCGCTGAACACTTCACGCTCCTTCTCGTCGACATGAGCGGCAGCGTCACGGCGTCCGACCAGGTTCCGGCGATTGTGACGGCTGCCGAGTCCTTCATCGCCAAGCTCGAAGGTTCGCAGAAGGTCGCCGTGTACGCCTTCGACGGGTCCGAAGAGATCTTTCCGATGCAGCGCTTTCGCGATTCGTCGGCGGGCCTAGGCCGCCTGAGCAGCTTTCAAACGCGCGACCCCTCCACGAACCTCTACGGCGCCATGGTCCAGGCCGCCGACGTGCTCGATGAAGCGCTGGGAGCTTCGGAAACGCCGCTGCGCTTCGGTACGCTCGTCGTATTCACGGACGGCACGGACCGCGCCGCGCGCGTCGGCGAGGGCGACATGAGTCGCCGCATCGGCGACGGAGGATACGACGTCTTTGCGATCGGCGTCGGCACGGAGATCGACGAGCGCACGCTCGGTCGCGTCGGTCGAAGCGGCTACGTCTTGATCGACGACGCCCAAGCGCTGACCGCAGCCTTCGAAACGATCGGCCAGCAGATCCTCGGCTTTACCCGTCGCTTCTACTTGCTGAGCTACTGCAGCCCGGCCCGTGCCGGCGTGCACGAAGTGACCGTCGAAGCCCTGGCCCGTGAAACAAGCGGCTCGGTCACCTACCGTTTCGACGCCGAAGGCTTTGGCCCGAACTGCGATCCGGGTCGACCGCCGGCCTTTGAAACGAGCGGACGCGGCACGCCGATCGTCGGTCCCGCCCGCGGACGCATTCGGGTCGACATTCAAACAAACTGAACGGTCTACACGGCCGAGCGCGATTTCGCGACAGTACCCGGATCTACGCGATCTACCGGGTCCGCCGGTCCGGCCAGCGAAGCGGCGGCGACTCGCTTCGGATCTTAGCTCCAACCGCATTGATTCCCTGTCCTCGAATCGTGGTCGGTCATTTAGCGCCCAACCCGTGTTCCGTCGCGTGGGACGGGCGCGCCATCTATCCCCGTTTACGCTGCGGCGGACGTTCGCAGTGTGTCGCGACCATGTCGCAATCGAACAGGAAGAGCGGACTCGTAAAAGCCGCGGTAGTGCTGGTGGGTGCTCCTTTGACCTTCGTGTCCTTGATGAGCCTGTCGTCGCTGATCACGGACAATATTTGGCTGCAGTGCGCACTGGTCGGCATCGCCATGATCGTCGTTCCGCTGGTCGTGCTCGATCGCTTGATGCCCTCGGACGTACGCGAGGCCCAAGGCCTTCCGTCGACGGTCTTTGCCTTTAGCTGGGCGCTCGTTCCCGCCCTGGCCTTGGGCATCGCCCTCGGTCCGATGAGCCCGTTGATTCGGGCTGAAGCCGAGCTGCTCGAGCCTACGGCACTCGCGCCTGTCGCCGAGGCCATGCGTGCCATCGCCGTCGGCGACGACGGCGCGGCTCCCGAAGCTGAGCCCGAACCCGAATCCGCACCCAGCGCCGTCACGCCGATTGCCATGGAGCGTTCGTCCGACGCAACGCGCGATCACGTCGGCGGAACATCGTCGCCCAGTCCGGCCCAACCCGATGCCAATGCCGACGTTACGCCCGGCCCGCCGGAAGTAGCCGCAGAGCGCGATCGCGAAACCGTGGCGATGACGCCCGCAGAACTCTTTGTTGCTCGGGCCGCATCCGTCGTCGCGATCAAGGTCGTCTACGGCGGTCATGAAGCAGGTGGAGGTACGGGCTTCATCGTGGACGGCGATCGGGTCGTCACGAACTTTCACGTCGTCGAACCGGCGCTGCGCGCCGACCACGGCGCTCGCCATCGCAGCCGTCGCCTGGCCGTGCACTTCCACGGCGGCGATTGGGCACCGGAAGTCTCCCTGATCGACATCGACGAAGGCCGAGACCTGGCGCTGCTCTCCCTCGACGTACCGGAGGGCTACGACGCGGTGGTGCTCGCTGGCGACGACGCCATCGAAGTTGGCGAACCCGCGATCTCGATTGGCAGCCCCCTTGGTCTCGACTACTCGCTCACCGAAGGCGTGGTGTCCGCACGACGGATGCACGAGGGCCATCGCTGGATACAGGTCTCGACGCCGCTCTCGCCCGGAAACTCGGGCGGCCCGATCTTTACGGCGGACGGCGACGTGATCGGCGTGAGCACCCGCGCATCCGGTGGCTACCTCGCGCAGAACATCAACCTGGCCATTCCCAGTAGCGACGTGATCACCATGCTGGAACGCGAACCGACGCTCGAACAGCCCATCAATATGGGCGGCGGCACCGTTCAGGGTTCGGGAACCTGGTAAACGTTTCGAAAGCGAGCCCTCTCGGGCTAACCTTGCGCGCATGCGAAGTCTTGCCGCCGCCGTCGTTCTCCTTGGTGCCAGTGTGGCGTCTGCCCTTATGCCGCCACATGTCACCACGATCACGCCCTCGGCCCAGGGCGCTCGCCTGCATGAAGGCCGCATCGTGAAGTTTCACGGCTACTCGTTCGCGCCAGACCTCGAGTCCACCGTTACCGACGCGTCGGGCAACGCCGTGCGCGTCGAGCACTATCTCTGGACCGGCGCGCGCTGCGCAAACGGCACGTCCAACTGCGACGAGTCGATGCCCGGCGCCGTGCAGATCTACAGCGTCCTGTCCGTAAAGCTACCACCACCCCAAGCTGGCGTGCGCCTGCGCATCGAGCTGATGGGTTCGACGGCCGTCGTCACGACGGACGACGAGGGATACCGAATGGAGAGCGTGCAGTAGCGTCGCTCCGGTGGACAACGCGAGGCGTTCGGTGCTCCGCAGAGAGGCCTCTCGACGCAGACCTGGCCGTTGAAAACTCCGCGGCGCGCTCTGCGCAACCCTCACCACTCGCCCAACTTGTGCCGCGTATATCTTTACGCGGACGTACATCGGACGGCGCCGCCAGCAGCCCACAGTGTGCGATGGGAAGTTTTTCAACGGCCTGCTGCCGATAAGAACGCGAAAAACTCCGGATCTCTCGGCGACATCGTATCAAAGATACGCTAATTCTTCGAAGCCTCGCACAAAAGTACCCTACATGGGTAACAAAAATCATGTAAAGTGCCGATATGAATCGGTGGACACCCTGGCTGAGCCTCGTTCTGTGCGCGTGTGCGTTGGACGTAAACTCAAACGGCAGCGAGCCCGTCGCCGCCTCGCGTGCCGAACTCGTGGAACAAGCGCGTCAGTACTGCCCGACTGGCAACTACTGCTGGTATTTGCCGCCCCCGACGACCGCGGACGCGCACTCGAACCCGTCGACCTACCGCTTGGCGTTCTCCGTCGCCACGGGTACCGCAACGGGCACGTATTCGATCAACGGTGGCGCGCCGCAGAACTTCACCGTGTCGGCGGGCACCGCCGAGGAGCGGGCCATTCCGATCGGCGACCTTGCGATCAGCGCCATCAACCAGGCCGAGCGCAAGGGCATCTTTGTCGTCAGCGATCAGGTCATCAGCGTGTCGCTCTACCGCCCCGGTTCGAACTCCCGCGACTCGGTCGCGGCGAAGGAGCAGACCTTCTCGCTCGGCCAACGCTTTCGCCTCGGCGGCCACTCGCGAAACGGCGGTGGAAACGCTTCGCGCGACGAAGGTACGGACACGCTCATCGTGTATGCGCCCTTCGGCGCCAACGTGACCATTGAAGCGCCACCGGGCGCCGCCCCCACCTTTTGGCAGGGCCAAACCACCAGCACCTTCACCGTGACGCTCGCGCCCGGCGAGGCCTACACGGCGCGGACGCAGCAGAACCTCTGCGGCGCCGAAATGGACGGTACGCTCGTCACCTCGACGGAAGACATCACCGTGGTCACCGGCGGCCGCGGTTTCTCCGGCGGCTGCACGATCGGCGGCGCGACCACGGCGGGTAGCTGCGGCGACGCGGGCTTCGACATGACCGTGCCCGTGGGCTTCTGGGGTACGCGTCACATCGTGCGCGCCGGCGGAAGCAACGCGAGCAGCGGCGAAGCGGTGCGCGTCGTCGCCGACGTCGACGGCACGGAGGTGTTCCTCAACGACGACGCCACGGCCGTCGCTACGCTCGCCGCCGGCGAGTACTTCGAGTTTCGCCCCGGCGTGGGCGGCATTACGAGCCCCACGCTCATCGACACGTCGGAAGCCGTGGCCGTGTACCACAACGCCGCCGTCGGCGGGTGCGAGCTGGGCATGTCGTTCATTCCGCCGCTCTACTTTCCGAACGTGACGAGCAGCGTTTCGCTCGTCGCCTCGGACCGCAACACGAACCGCGTCGTGGTGGCGATCGAATCGACGGGCGAAGCGTCCCTTCGGCTCAACGGAAACCCGCTCTCGGGCGCAACGTCCGAAGCCGTGCCGGGCACAACGCTCCGCTACGTGTCCTTCGACGTGGCGGCGAACGCGGCCCATGTGGTGAGCGCCGACGAGGACTTCCAGCTCGGTTTGATCTCCGGCCCGAACACCACCGGTCTCTTCGGGTACTTCTCTCCCTACCGCCGTCCTGGATGCGGCGACGGGATCGTGGACGTAGGCGAAGCCTGCGACGACGGCAACATCGACAACTTCGACGGATGCGACGCGGCCTGCGAAGTCGAAGACGGCTTCTTGTGCACCGGCGAGCCCTCGGCGTGTTTGATCAACGCGCTCAATTGCCAAGTGCTCGGCACGCCGGGCGTGCTCGCCTTTGGCGACGCAGACAATGCCGAAGGCGGCATCCTAGCGGCGGCCCGGAGCGGCAGCGAAACGCTGACCAACCTCTTTGGCGCCAACGAAATCGACGCCGTCGTGAGCGTCGCCGCAGCCACGACCGGAAGCGACGTATCGATGGTGCCGGGCGCCGACAACGTCGTCTCCATCGACTTCCGCGACAGCGGCATCGGCATTCGCGTTCCCGTCGAGGGCCTTCGCCTTCTGTTCAACGACTTCGACCCGGGTGAGCTGGTGACGGCGATTCGCGCGACACGCGCCGACGGCCGGGTCGTCACCCTCGATCTCGAAGACACCGCCGTTCTCTCCGGGGACCTGGCTTTCGCCGGCGGGCTCACGAGCAGCGCGGCGGGCGGCTCCGTCGTGCTCGACCTCAGCGCGTACCTCGTGGCGGCGATTCAAATCGAGTTTGGCGCGGCCGCGCCGAACCTTCGCTTTGTGGGCGCCAACCAGATCGTTCCCTGCGTGGGCCGGTGCGGTGATGGCCGCCTGCAGACGGGCGAAGGCTGCGACGACGGCAACGTTCGAAACGACGACGGATGCACCTCCGAATGCCTCGTCGAGGACGGCGCCCTGTGCAACGCGTTCTTCCCGGGCGCCATCGGAAGCGCATCGTGCGTGGGTGTGTGCAACACGCTCGGCGGGAGCCCGGGCGTCTGCCAAAGCTCCGGCGGCTGCGGCAACGGCGTACTGGAAGGCGCCGAACGCTGCGACGATGGGAACGTCATCGCCGGCGACGGCTGCAACGCCCAGTGCCTGCTCGAGGTCGGCGAGACCTGCGTCGCCGGCGAGGACTGCGCAAGCGGCATCTGCAGCGGAGGCGCCACGTGCGAAGCCGCCGGCGTTTGCGGCGACAGCACCGTCGACGCCGGCGAGGGCTGCGACGATGGCAACGCCGACGAGGTCAGCTGCACGAGCGCTTGTTTGATTCCGACGGGCCTGCCCTGCGGCGCGACAGGCTCCAGCAGCTGCGTGAGCGGACTCTGCGCAGAAAACGGCCCGAACATGGGCGACTGCGTCGACCCGGGCTGTGGCAACGGCTTCATCGAGGCCGGCGAGGGCTGCGACGAGGGGACCGACAACGGCAACGGCACGAGCCTCTGCAGCGCCACGTGCCTCATCGAAAACGGCGGCACCTGCGGCTCGACGCCCGGCGCGCTCGTGGCGTCCGCGTCGTGCGCGAGCGGCCTTTGCTACACGAACGCCGGCCTGCCCGGTTCGTGCATTGCGGCCGTACCAAACGCCACGGCGGCGTGCGGTAACGGCATCTTGGAGTCCGGCGAAGCGTGCGACGACGGCTCGGGCCCAGACGGCGCGGGTACGGGTAGCGCCGACTGCGATCTGAACTGCTTGATTCCCACGGGCGCGGCGCCCTGCAACTTCGCGAACCCTGGCCTTCAGGGCAACCAGAGCTGCGCGGCGGGCGTTTGCAACCGTGCCGCGGCCATTCCTACGTGCTCCGAGCCCAACGTGTGCGGCAACGGCGTGCTTGAATCGGCCAACGGTGAAGCCTGCGACGACGGCGGCAGCGCGGACGGCGACGGCTGTTCGGCGACGTGCTTGCTCGAGCTCGGCGAAACCTGCCCCGAGGCCGGCTGCGTCG